>JBNKDX010000185.1:0-5185 GCA_050288485.1 Rhodomicrobiaceae bacterium
AGCAAGCCCGGTCCCCGCCTGCCGCGCGCACCGCCTTGCCGCCTTTCAGGTCGATGACGGGGATGATTTCGAAAGTCATGCTTTGCGCCCGGCTGCCAGCGGTGTATGCAATCCGCGATATGGCTGCGGAGCCCGGAAATGACAACCACCATCGGCTGGGACATCGGCGGCGTTCACGTCAAGGTGGCCGTGGTCGCGGACGGGCGTGTCACAGCGGTCGAACAGATCCCCTGCACGCTATGGCTGGGCGTGAACCACCTGCGCGACGCGCTGCGCGACGTCATCGCCCGCCACGGCCATGCCGACCGGCACGCCATCACCATGACCGGCGAACTGGCCGAGAATTTCGTCAGCCGCGAGGAAGGGGTGCGCACAATCTGCGCAGAGACTTGCGCGGTGCTCGGTGAGAACAAGGTGCGGTTCTACGCTGCAAACAGCGAGACCCCCCTGCCCTCCCGGACCGAAGCGGCCGCCGCCTGGCAGACGGTTGCATCGGCCAACTGGCATGCCAGCGCCACCTGGACCGCCAGCCAGCGCCCCGACGCGCTTTTCATCGACATCGGCAGCACCACAACCGACATTGTTCCCTTGCGGCACGGCACGGTGGCGGCGGCCGGCTTCGATGACGCGCGGCGCCTGGAGACCGGCGAGTTGCTCTATACGGGCGTGATGCGTATCTCGTTGATGGTCATGGGCGAGGCGCCTTTCGGTGGCGTGCGGCAGAGGCTGATGGCCGAGAATTTCTCCACCACCGCCGACATCTACCGCCTCACCGGAGAGCTGGCCCCTGAGGACGACAGCTATCCGGCGTCTGACGGACGCGGCAAGAGCGCCGCCGAATGCCGGGCGCGGCTGGCGCGGATGTTCGGGCGCGACGCGGGCGATGCGCCTGACGCCGCCTGGGATTTCCTCGCCCGCTATTTCCGCGAGCGCCATCTGCAGATGCTCGGCGAGGCGGCGGCGCAGGTCCTGTCCTGGGGCAAACCGACAGGCGCCGCGCCGTTCATCGCGGCGGGAGCCGGACATTTCCTCGTGCCGGAAATGGCGCGCCGTTTCGACCACGCCGTCGAGACGTTCGCCTCGCTGATCCCGGCCGGTGATGAAGGCGTCAGGCGCATGGGGGGCGTCTGCGCGCCCGCGGTAGCGGTGGCGCTGCTGGCGGCGGCTCTGGAGTAGGTCAATCCCCGAAGCGGAAATCTGGGAAATACTGCGCTTTCAGCCGGTCGCGATAGGCGAGAAGGTTGGCGCGGCCGACGATGCTGTCGCGGATGGGGCCGGGAAACAAACTCGAACTGCCCGCCAGCAGCAAGGCCAGGACCGTGGCGTCCGCCGCCGAGGGGCGTTCGCCCAGCAGATATGGATTGTCCCCGAGGATATCGGCCACGGCTCTGGCGGCGCGCTCAGCAATCATGTCGATCTCGGAATCGGTCATGCGGCCCGTCCCCTGAGCGATAAGCTGCTGGCGCACCTTGTTGCGGATGCGCGGAGCAATCAGCCAGCGCAGAGCCGGCGGTATGACGCCCAGCATCTCCCTCCGGATCACTTCCCAGCCCTCGGGCCGCACCCAGCGCCGGTGGACGGCGGCGAAATAGGCCGATTCTTCCAGCATCTTCTGCACGGAATAGGCAATCGCGCGGTCGCGCGCGTCATAACCGGCGTCGAAGTCGATGCCGTAGGCCTCTTCCAGATATTCGCGGATCAGCGTGGAGTCAGCGATCGCACGCCCCTTGTCCTCGATGAAGGGCAGCTTGTGCCGGGGCGAGCGCTGCAGCGAGGCCATGCCGCGCCTCACCTCATATTCCACCCCGGCCATGCGCAGGTGGATCATGGTCTTCATGACGAACGGGCTGGGGTCGGGCAGGCCCAGCGCCGGACCGAAAGTATGCAGAACGATCATGGATGTCCTCGAATGGTGAACGAATGCGCTACCAACCTCGCGCGCAGCCCGTTTTGTCAAGCTCTCAAATCGGCTTCATCGCACCTGAACAGCATCCTTCGCCAGTGGTGCTGGACGGACGGGCGCGCCATCCAGGCCCGGCATCGCGCCGACGATGACAGCCAGAGGCTTCACGCCGCAGCCGCGATCAGCCGGTAGCCGACGCCCGGCTCGCTCTCGATGAATTGCGGATTGGCCGGGTCGTCGCCGAGCTTCTGGCGCAGATGGCCGATATAGATGCGCAGGTAATGCACGTCGTCTTCGTGCGCCGGCCCCCACACCTCGCGCAGGATCTGCCGGTGCGTGACGATGCGTCCCGCGTTCCGGGCCAGCATGCGCAGAAGGTCGAACTCCTTGCGTGTCAGTTTCACGTCCTCGCCGCCGACCGACACCCTGCGGCGCGGCACGTCCACGACCAGTTCGCCAATGATGAATTCGGCGGTCTCGGCCGTGCCAAGGCGCGTGCGCATCGCCGCGCGGACCCGGGCCAGAAGTTCTTCGATGCTGAACGGCTTAGTGACGTAATCGTTGGCGCCGCTGTCGAGCGCATTGACCTTCTCGGTCTCGCGCGTGCGTACCGACAGCACGATGATCGGCACGTCGGACCATTCGCGGATGCGGGAAATCACCTGCTGACCGTCGAGATCGGGCAGGCCGAGATCGAGGATGACGAGGCCAGGCTGCGCCGTCGCGCATTTGGCGATACCCTCCTCGCCGCGCGGCGCCTCGACGACCTCGTATCCCTGAGACGTCAGACTGATGCGCAGGAATTTGCGGATTTGCGGCTCGTCGTCAACGACAAGAATACGATTCGCCATCAAGCGGCCCCCGCCTCCTCACTCAACTGTTCCTGCGCGTCCCCCTCGGGAAGCTTCGGCGGCTCCGTCATCGGCAGGAGAATCTCGATCGTCGTCCCCTTGCCGCCCGGGCCGTCCTTGGCGACGATGCGCCCGCCATGGGCCTCGACGATGCCCCGGCAGATCGACAGGCCGAGCCCGGTTCCAGCGATCTGCGAATCCCGGGCGCGGACGCGGTAGAAGATATCGAAGACCGCATTGCGCGACTCCGGCGGGATGCCGATGCCGTCGTCGGTTATGCGCAGGATCAGCTCGTTCTCCTTCTGAGTCGCCCGCAACGCAATAACCCCGCCATCGCCGGTGTATTTGACCGCATTGTCCAGGATGTTGACCAGAACCTGTTCCATTAATACCGGATCAACATGAACCGGCGGCAACGACGAGGCGATATCGAGAATGACCTGCCGTTTTTCCAACGGCTTGCCGAGCTGTTTAAGCGCGCGGCCCGCGATTTCGCGCAAATCGTACCATTCACGCTTGGGCTGCAGGGCGCCATAGCCGAGCCGCGTCATGTCGAGCAGGTTCTGCACGAAGCGGTTGAGGCGCTCGCTCTCGTCCAGGATGGTGGTGACCAGTTCCTTCTGTTCGCCCTTCGATAGGTTGTCCACGGTGGTGAGGGTCGTCGCGGAGCCGACGATGGAGACCAGCGGCGTGCGCAGATCGTGGGAGACGGAGGACAGAAGCGCCGAGCGCAGTTGCTCGGTCTCGGTCAAAAGCCGCGCTTCCTCGATGTCCGAGGCGAGATTGGTGCGCTCCACCGCCACGGCCACCTGATCCACGAGCGCCTCCAGAAGCCGCCATTGGTCGGGCGCGAGCGGGCGCTGCCGGTCCTTGAACGATACGCCGAGCAGGCCGACCATGCCGCGCCGCGTGCGCATCGGCAGGAACAGCCAGTCGGCGGCGGGCAGCGTGTCGGACTTCCAGCCCGCCGGGCGGCCGTGCTCCCACGCCCATTCGGCCGCGCCCCAGTCCTTGAGCGCGAGCTGATCCTCGGGCGGATAGCCCGCGGCGATGCGCAGGCGCCGGTCCTTCTGCGGCAGGAGCACGAGCGAAGCCGATTGCAGCGTGGAGGCGACATGGTGCACAGCCGCCCACAACACGTCCTCCAGCGAAGCGGCGGCGGCGATCTTGCGGCTGAATTCGTAGAGATTGTTGGTGCGTTGCGCGGAATGGCGCATCGACTGGATCTGCACCTTCAGGCGCGCCGCGAGGTTGCCGACCACGACGGAGACGATGAGAAAGAACACGATCGTCAGGAGATCGTCGCGCCGGAAGCCGGAGAAGCCGTAAAACGGCTTGGTGAAGAATATGTTGTAGCCGAGAAAGCTGAGGATGCTGGCGAAGATCGACGCCCCGCGCCCGATATAGATGGCGATCAGGATCACCGCCGTCATGAAGACAAGCCAGATGTTCGGCAGCGGCAGAAACAGCGAAATCCCGTATCCGAGCGCCACCGCCACCGCGATGCCCGCCGTCGCCAGCGCGTAGGAATCCCATTCTCCGGCAATCTCCAGAAAGCCGCCGCTGATGACGTCCTTCTTCGCCTCGTCATCGTCGGGCGAGATCACCGTCACCTCGAAGCGGGTGGCCTTGCGCATCAGCTCCTGCGCCACGGTCTCGCGCAGGAAGCCCGTCCAGCGGCGCGGACGCTGACGCCCGAGCAGAAGCCGCGTGACGTTGCGTTTCAGCGCGTAGGCGATGATCTCGTCGGCGACGCGCGACTCGGCGTGGATGGTCACGACCTCGCCTTCCAGCCGCTCGGCGAGACGCATGGCCTCCGCGATACGGTCCTTGGCGGCCTCGGGCAGGCTGTCGTAATAAGGCGTGCGCACATAGAGCGCGATCCAGGGGATGCGCTGGCGTTCCGCCATGCGCCGCGCCGAGCGCACGAGACGCTTGGCGACGGGCGCTTCGTTCAGGCACACCAGGAGGCGGTCCTGCGCGGGCCACGGGCCGGGAATGGCGTGCGCGCGCATGTAGTTGACCATCTGCGCGTCCACCCGCTCCGCGGCGATGCGCATGGCCAGTTCGCGCAGGGCGGTCAGGTTGCCCTTCGAGAAGAAATGCACGATGGCGCGGCCCGCCTGCTCCGGCATATACACCTTGCCCTGGCGCAGGCGCTGGATGAGGTCGTCGGGCGGCAGGTCGATCAGCTCGATTTCGCTGGCCAGTTCGAGCACCTTGTCGGGCAGCGTCTCGCGCACCTGGATACGGGCGATGCGCGCCACGACGTCGTTAAGGCTCTCGATGTGCTGGATGTTGAGCGTGGTGTAGACGTCGATGCCGGCGGCCAGGAGGTCTTCGACGTCCTGGTAGCGCTTCTCGTGGCGGCTGCCGGGGATGTTGGTGTGGGCGAGTTCGTCGACCAGCGCGATCTTCGGACGGCGTTTGA
>JBNKDX010000186.1:0-5164 GCA_050288485.1 Rhodomicrobiaceae bacterium
CTCATGTCACGCGCTTTTTCACCCGATTGCCCTGGGGTTCCATACCTGGACCATTGACGAGGTTCGCAAGTTCGAGGTCTGCCATCCTGTCGGAACGACGCCCCGTCTGGCACTTGCACTGTTGCTCTACACGGGCCAGAGGCGGTCAGATGTGATCTTGTTCGGGAGGCAGCATGTTCGTGATGGCCGCCTGAACTTCACGCAACAGAAAAACAAGAACACCAAACCCGTCAGCCTTGCGATCCCCGTGCTTCCAGAGTTGCAGCGCATTATCGATTCAACCCCCTCACAACATTTGACGTTCCTCGTGACTGCCTACGGGAAGCCGTTCACCAATGGTGGTTTTGGAAATCGCTTTCGTGACTGTGCAATCGCGCCGGGTTGCCGCACTGCTCGGCACACGGGCTGAGGAAGGTCGGCGCCTGCATCGCAGCCGAGAATGGAGCGACCGAGAAACAGCTCATGGCCATTTTTGGCTGGTAAACGATGCAACAAGCAGCGCATTACACAAGGGCAGCGAACCAGCGGAGACTCGCGGACTCCGGGATGCATCTGCTGCGGCAGCGCGGGGACGACAAGGAATGAATGGGAAACAGCTGTGTCCCACTCTGGGCCGGGAGCTGTGTCCCACTATTGCTAATAGCTTGTTTTCTAAGGGGTTTTAGGAGGAAGTGGCAGCCCCTAGGGGAATTGAACCCCTGTTTCCAGATTGAAAATCTGATGTCCTAACCATTAGACGAAGGGGCCGTGAGCACGGTCCGTGTGTTCATATAGAAAGGTTTGGCGCCAAAGACAAGCCTCTCGACACGGAACGGATCGTCTAATCCGAACTTCCGGCGCATCCAGATCATAAGTCATCGACATGCGGATCAACAGACTTTAGCCCGGTGACGGCCGGGAAGACCGTACCGCCGAAATCGGGGTTGGATGAGACGCCCTGGCGCCGCGCCTCAGGCGACGGCTTCGTCGGAGGAGCGTCCCTCGGCGGGCATTTCGCCGCTGTGGGCGCGGCCGTTGCCCGTGGCCGCCTCGGACGCGCCAGCCGCACGGTCGGCGCCATTGGCGGGATAGCGGCGGCGGCGGCGGCGTCCGCCCTCGGCGTCCTTCTCCTTCGCGGCCGGATTCTCCTTCGCGGCGGGAGCGGCCAGAACCGGCTGCGGCTGCTCGGCCGGGCTGTCGGCGATTACCGGCTGCTCTACCGGGATCTGGGGCTGCGGCTGCTCGCGCAACGGACCGTTGCCGTCGGCGGGAATGCGCTGCGGTGTGTTCACAGCATGGCCGTTTTCGTAGCCGTGATGCCCCGCTGCGGACGGTTGCTGCTGGTTCTGCGCTTGTGCCTGAGCCTGCTGCGCCGCCATGATGATGCGGTTGTAGTGCTCAGCATGCTGGAGGTAGTTTTCGGCGGTGATGATATCGCCCGAAGATGTAGCATCGCGGGCAAGCGCCATGTATTTTTCGGCGACCTGCGCGGCAGTGCCACGTATTTTTACATCCGGTCCGCTCGACTCGTAGTTACGCGAAAGCGGATTCTGCTGCTTACGGCCATTGTTATTGTTATTGTTGCTGCTGCTGTTCCGGCCGCGGCTGCGTCTGTTTTGTTGTCCTTGCCTCATGGCTCCCGTCTATCATATCCGCCGCAAGCGCGTGGCGGCACTCGGTAAAAAGCCAAAAACCAACGCGCTTGCGGCCCGTTGATGTAGGTTTTTGGCCAATCGTAAAGATCAGTTTCCGCAACATCGTTCCATTTCCGTGAGGTGAAACGCCAGAAGCGGATAGCTCAGCTGGCCCCACGGAAGACGGCTCATATCGCGACGTTTCATCGCCGATAATGAGAGCGGTTCGCCAATCCCTTTGTTTTAGAAATGAAAACCGATTTGCAGCGATCAATGCCACCGAAGCCAGCGCGCGGACGTCTTCACAGAGGAGGAGGTTGCGGCGCTAATGCGTTTTCTTCGTGGCCTGCCGAATCCGTATTTGAAAGCTAACGTGATCACGCCGAATTTCCAACTCTTTTTTTGGCGGCGCGGCCAAGCTCACGCTGTCTGTCGCTTTATGGCAACCACGCGCTCCACTCCGGCCAGGTCAGAATAGATTCTGCAGCGTCCCGGGGCGGGCGTCCAGGCAGCTTGATCGAATAAGGTAACGATTTCGGTAATTTGCCCTTGCCCTGCTTCTACGAGTATCCAGCTTCCCGGGAGTGCGGCTCTCGCAGCCTCCTCGATGATGCGGCGATAGGCGTCGAGCCCGTCTTCGCCGCCGTCGAGAGCCAGCGCCGGGTCGTGGCGGCCAACCTCCGGTTCCAGGGCGGCGATGTCGCCGCTCCTTATATAGGGCGGATTGGAGACGATTAAATGGAAGCCGCCGTCTACCGCGTCGAGCCAGTCGCCGCAGGCGAACGCGGCGCGGGAGGCCACACCCAGGTCGCGGGCGTTGCGCTGGGCGAGGCGCAGCGCGGCCTCGTTGCGGTCGATGCCGAGGCCCCAGGCGTCGGGGAGTTCGGCAAGCAGCGTGAGCAGGATGCAGCCTGTCCCGGCGCCGAGATCGAGGATGCGCAGCGGTCCGGCCGTGCGATCCTCCTCGCGCATGAGGTCCAGGGCAGCCTCTATCAGCGTTTCGGTATCGGGGCGCGGATCGAGCGTGGCCGGGCCGAGAGCGAAGCGCCGCCCCCAGAATTCACGGTAGCCGACGATGCGCGACACCGGTTCGCGCGCGAGGCGGCGTTCCTGGAGCGCGGCGATCCGGTCCATGTCCTCAAGGCTGAGCGGCCGGTCGGGCGTGAGGATGTAGTCCTCGTGGGACGTCTCGCAGGCATGCAGCACGAGCAGGCGCGCGTCGAGTTCCGGCGTTGGCAGGCCGGCCTCGCGGAAAGCCTGCGCGAGCGCGGTTACGGCGGAGCGGACGGTTGTCATATCGTAAACGCCGGCGGGCGCCTCCAGAGCGGCTCACTCTAAAGCCGGAGGGGTTAATTTCCACTCCCGGCCATGGACCGTGGAGACGTAAACCTGAATCGCTCGTCAGTGCGCCAGAGCCTCAAGCCTTACACCGCCGCGTCGTCCTCCATCGCCGCCAGCAGGCTTGCCTGGTGGTCGGTGATCAGGGGATCGATCAGATCGTCGAGCGCCTCGCCCTGCATCACCTGCGGCAGACTGTAGAGCGTGAGGTTGATTCTGTGGTCCGTCACGCGCCCCTGCGGGAAATTATAGGTGCGTATGCGCTGCGAGCGGTCGCCGGAGCCCACCTGTTCCTTGCGCTCGGCGGCGCGGGCGTCGGCGGCCTTGGCGCGTTCCATGTCGTAAAGCCGCGCCCGGAGAACCTGCATGGCCCGCGCCCGGTTCTGGTGCTGCGATTTTTCGGAGGCGGTCACCACGATGCCCGTCGGCAGATGCGTGACGCGCACCGCCGAGTCGGTGGTGTTGACGCTCTGGCCGCCCGGCCCGGAGGCGCGCATGGTGTCGATGCGGATATCCTCGGGGCGGATCTCGATGTCGATATCCTCGGCCTCGGGCAGAACGGCGACGGTCGCGGCCGAAGTGTGGATGCGGCCGCTGGCCTCGGTCTCCGGTACGCGCTGCACGCGGTGCACGCCGGATTCGAATTTCAGCCGGGCGAAAACGCCCTTTCCGGCAAAGCTGGCCACCACTTCCCTGTAGCCGCCCTTGCCGGTTTCGCTCGCCGAGAGGATTTGCACCTTCCAGCCGCGTAAGCCCGCGTAGCGTTGATACATGCGGAACAGGTCGCCCGCGAACAGCGCCGCTTCCTCGCCGCCGGTGCCGGCGCGCAGCTCCACGATGGCGCTTTTTTCGTCGGCGGCGTCACGCGGCAGCAGTTCGACGCGGATCCTGTGACTGAGTTCGGCAAGGCGCTCCTCGATCTGCGGGATTTCGGCCTGCGCGAGTTCGGCCATCTCCCTGTCCGTCCCGGCATCGGCGGCGATCGAGCGCAGCCCTTCAAGCTCGGATTCGGCTTCGCCAAGCTGCCGGATGATGGCTACGACCGGGTCCAATTCGGCGAACTCCTTCGATAGTTTGACGAAAGTGTCCTGATCGGGACCGGCCGCCAGCGCCGCCTGTATCGTTTCCCAGCGGGCCATGAGCTTTTCGAGCTTTTCCTTCGGGACGGCGGCGGTGGTCATGGTTCTGGCCTGACGAAAACAACGGGAAATCTGTGGATATGCGCGCCAGTTTCCGGCGGGCGCGCATTGGCGCGTTCGGAATTGGCTGGAGGCCCCTCCCCGCTACACGGGGATGTCGTGCGCGCGGGCAAAATCGACAAGGCGCTGGCGGATGTCGTCGCGCCCGTGGTCGACGAGGTCGAGCACGAAGCGCTGGATCTCGGCGGCGCTGAGCGACAGGATCATCGCCTTGACGGGCCCGACGCTGGCCGGGGCCATGGAGATCGAGCGGAAGCCGAGGCCGATGAGCGCCATCGCCTCGATGGGCTTGCCCGCCATCTCCCCGCACAGCGTTGCGGGCACGCCGTGTTCTTCGGCCTTGACGACGATCTGGCGCAGCACGCGCAGCGCCGCCGGGCTGAGCACGTCGAACCGCTGCGACACGCGCGTGTTGGCGCGGTCGGCGGCGAACAGGAACTGCATCAGGTCGTTGCTGCCGACGGAGACGAAATCGACCCGGCACAGGAGATCGTCGAGCTGCCAGAGCATCGACGGGACTTCGATCATGGCGCCGAGCGCTAGCTTCGAGGGGCCGGGCCGGTTGTGGCGGCGCAGATGCGCCATGTCCTTCTCGATGAGTTTGCGCGCGGCGCAGAACTCCGAGACCTGCGTGAGGAAAGGCAGCATCAGGCGCAACTCGCGGCCCGCGGAGGCGTGCAGGAGCGCGCGGATCTGGGTGCGGAACAGTCCCGGCCGGTCCAGCGCAATGCGAATCGCGCGCCACCCCATGGCCGGGTTCTCCTCGGCGGCCTGCTGCAGGTAGGGCAGGAGCTTATCGCCGCCGACGTCGAGGGAGCGGAATACGATCGGCTTGTCGCCGGCTCCCATGATGATGTGGCGGTACATTTCCGTCTGCTGCTTGAGCCTCGGGAAGGTCGAGGCGACCATGAACTCCAGCTCGGTCCGGAACAGCCCGATGCCGTCGGCGCCCGATTGCTTGACATGCGGCAGATCGACGAGGAGACCCGCATTGATGTTCATCATCACCCGCTG
>JBNKDX010000187.1:0-5144 GCA_050288485.1 Rhodomicrobiaceae bacterium
TCGAACGCCGAACTGGTCGAAGCCTTCAATGCCTATGTCGAGCGGTTCAATGCCGAAAACGCCGCGGCCATCGCGGAGGGGCGCGTCGAGGCGCTTCTGCCCTCGTCGTCCGAATTCATCGAAAAGGCGTCGGGCATCAAGTCGCGCTACGTGGTCGAGAAGTCGGGCATCCTCGATCCCTCTCTGATGCGTCCAGTCATTCCGGAGCGCTCGAACGACGAGATTTCGCTTCTGGCGGAGATCGCGGTGAAGGCCGCCGACGAGGCGCTGGAGCGCTGGGGCAAGCCGCGGGAGCGGATCGGGGCGGTGTTGTGCGCGGCGTCCAATATGCAGCGTCCCTATCCGGCCATGGCGGTCGAGGTTCAGGCGGCGCTCGGCCTGAACGGATTCGCGTTCGATATGAACGTGGCGTGTTCGTCGGCGACTTTCGGGATCAAGACGGCGGCGGACTATATCGCCACCGGGTCGGTGGACGCGGTGCTGATGGTCAACCCCGAGATCTGCTCGGGCCATCTGAACTTCATGGATCGCGACAGCCACTTCATCTTCGGCGACGTGGCCACCGCCGCGATCGTCGAGCGGAGCGACGAGGCCGAAGGCGGCTGGGATATTCTGGGCACGCGCCTGAAGACCCGTTTCTCGAACAACATCCGCAACAATTTCGGGTTCCTGAACCGCTGCGCGCCGGAAGGCCGCGACCTGCCGGACAAGCTGTTCGTCCAGCAGGGCCGCAAGGTGTTCAAGGAAGTGGTGTCGCTGGTTTCGCAGATGATTTTCGATCACGCCGCCGAACTCGGTATCGATCCGCAAACGCTGAAGCGGCTCTGGCTGCATCAGGCCAACATCAACATGAACGACATGATCGGCCATCGCGTGCTGGGCCGCGAGCCGACGCGCGAAGAGAATGTCATCATTCTGGACGATTACGCCAACACCTCGTCCGCCGGGTCGATCATCGCCTTCCACAAGTACTCAGACGATATGGCGCCGGGTGATCTCGGGCTGATCTGCAGCTTCGGGGCGGGCTACTCGGCCGGTACGGTATTCGTTCGCAAGCGCTGAACGGATAGAAGGCCCTCCGGCGGCGCCGCTTCGCGCCTTCCCTTGCCGCGCCGCGCAACGTGGCTATATTGACGGCAGTCGATATCTCGCGCCGCCCCTAACCGGCTGCGCCGCCCGAGCATCATGATACGAACCGAACCCGAAACCGCCGCGCCCGGCTCCGGCCAGGGCCTCAACAGCCTCATGCTGCCGCGTCCGCCCGGCGAGACGCGCGTTGTCGTGGCCATGTCCGGCGGCGTGGACTCCTCGGTCGTGGCGGCTCTCCTGAAGCGCGAGGGCTACGACGTCATCGGCATAACGATGCAGCTCTATGACCACGGCGCCGCGCTCGCCCGCAAAGGCGCCTGCTGCGCCGGGCAGGACATACACGACGCCCGCAGGGCCGCCGAAAGCCTCGGCATCCCGCACTATGTCCTGAATTACGAGGAGCGGTTCCGCGCCCAGGTCATAGAGCCCTTCGCCAGCAGCTACGTCGCGGGCGAGACGCCCATCCCGTGCGTGGCCTGCAATCAGTCGATCAAATTCAAGGATCTGCTGGAAGCCGCGCGCGACCTGTCCGCCGATGTCATGGCCACCGGGCACTATGTGTCCACGCGCCCCAGCCCTCAGGGCTGGCAGATGTACCGCGCCGCCGACGAGGAGCGCGACCAGAGCTATTTCCTCTTCGCCACGACGCAGGAGCAGCTTGCTTATCTGCGTTTCCCGCTCGGCGGCATGCGCAAGGACGAGACGCGGCGGCTCGCCGCCGGGCTGGGTCTCGCCGTGGCCGGGAAGCCGGACAGCCAGGACATCTGCTTCGTGCCCGCCGGGCGCTACGCGCAGGTCGTCGAGAAGCTGCATCCCGGCGCGAGCGAGCCGGGCGATATCGTCCATATCGACGGGCGGGCGCTCGGCCGCCATGAGGGCGTCATCAACTACACCATCAGCCAGCGCCGGGGGCTCCGCGTGGCCACGGGCGAGCCGCTCTTCGTGGTGCGGCTGGACGCCGCCCGGCGCATCGTCTATGTCGGCCCGCGTGAGGCGCTGAGGGCGCACCTGATCGAACTCAGGGACGTCAACTGGCTCGGCGACGGGCCGGTCGAAGGGCTGCCGGAGGCGGGACTGCCGGTCTGGGCGCGCGTCCGCTCGTCGCAGCCGCCGCGTCCGGCGACGCTTTTCCGCGAGGGGAGCGGTCTGCGGGTGCGGCTGCACGAAGGCGAGGAGGGCGTATCGCCCGGTCAGGCTTGCGTTTTTTATGAGGACGGGACGGCGGGCGCGCGCGTTCTGGGCGGCGGATGGATCGTTTCGGCGGCGCGCGCTCAAGACGCAGTTCCCGATTAAGTAATCGTAAACCCTCCTTGACCTCTTTCGCGCCCAAATCCTTCCGTGTTATAGGCCGGGTGAACGGCTGGCCCGTGCGGGACGGGGGCGAAGCGGGCAGCCTCGATTACCCGAAACTTGCCATGGTTCCGCGATGACGCTTTAGAACCGGGCCCCAGAGACGGAACAGCAGAATGACGACCGTGGCACGCGAGAAAACGCTCAACCTTTCGACGGTACGCGAGGCGTACAGGCGCTGGGCGCCTTTTTATGACGGCAGCTTCGGCCTCGTCTCCTCCGTCGCCCGCCGCAAGACCGTCGAGGTCATCAACCAGCGCCGCGGCCGGGTGCTGGAGGTCGGCGTCGGCACGGGGCTGTCGCTGCCCAATTTCGCGCCTTATCTGAAAATAACGGGGATCGACCTTTCGACCGAGATGCTGGCCAAGGCGCGCGATCGCGTGGACAGGGCCGGTCTGCTCAATGTCGAGGGCCTTCTTGAGATGGACGCCGCCAATCTCGACTTCCCCAGCAACAGCTTCGGGACCGTCGCCGCCATGTTCGTTCTGAGCGTGGTGCCCGATCCGGAAAAGGTCCTGGCCGAGCTGGAACGGGTCTGCGCGCCGGGCGGCGAGGTCATGGTGATCAACCATTTCAGCCAGGAAGACGGCGTGCGCGGCTGGGTGGAGCGCAAGATGGCGCCTTATGCGGAGACGCTGGGCTGGCATCCGATCTTCCCGTTCGAGCGCATCATGGGTCGCACAAGTCTGGCGCTGATCGAGCGCAGGCCGATGTGGCCGATGGGCGTATTCACGCTGGTTCGTTTCCGCAAGGGGGCGGCGTCGGCATAAGCCGGCGGCAGCCCCGGTCTCGGCGGGCGGTCCGGCATATCGCGGCCTGCGTCGCGCCTGTGCGGACGGGCAGGAGGCCCGTTCGCTGCATTGGCGGGTTTTGGGCCGCCGGTTCAAAAAAGAAGAACCCGTTCTCCCCAAATGTCCCGGCTTGAGCCGCACCATAAAACGGCAGCCTGTGCGAAGTTGGCACGCATTTTGCGGTGATCCAGCCAAAAAGCTACGCCGTACTATTGCCTGGATAACCTTGGTTTATACTTGGAAATACACATCAACACCCGCTATGGTTGCCGGTTTTGACAGACGTCCCGCTATGGTTGCGCGCATCTATATATCGTTAACCTTGAGCCTTAAACGAATATTAAGTGAGCTGACGTAACTTGAGTCTGTGAAGGTCAGATTATGCGTTGAGAGTACGATGACCGAACTTTTCAGACCTAGAGTGAAATACGTCATCGGTCCGGACGGCAGCCCCCTTACAATCGCCGATCTGCCGCCGCCCGCGACCAAGAGATGGGTCATCCGCCGCAAGGCCGAGGTGGTCGCCGCCGTGCGCGGCGGGCTGCTCAGCCTGGAGGATGCGTGCAAGCGTTATCGTCTCACAGTGGACGAGTTCTTGAGTTGGCAACGCTCGATCGACCGTCATGGCCTGGCGGGGTTACGGGCGACCCGGATTCAGGATTACCGCGCCTGAGTTCAAAAAGCGCGGCTGGTGCTCGCGTGACGGGCAGGGCCCCCCGGTTTCGTCCGGGGGGTTTTTCTGTGCGTTGACGGGAGCGCGAGACCGAAAGCGCGTCCTTCCATGGTAAGCATGGCTGCTCGCTCACACCCAGCCGCGGGAGGAGATCATGCCGCGTCCCGGCCCCAGAAACGCCCTTACCGACGTTCCCGGCCTGAGGGTCGGCCAATGCCACGATGCTCGCCTGCGCTCCGGCGTCACCGTCATCCTGCCGGACCGTCCAGTCCGATGCGCGGTCGATATCCGCGGAGGCGGTCCGGGCACGCGCGAGACTGACACAATGCGGGACGGCGGCACGGTCAGCGAAATCCATGGGCTGGTGCTGTCCGGCGGCTCGGCTTTCGGCCTGGATGCGGCGACCGGCGTTCAGGCCTACTTGCGCGAGCGGGGCATAGGCTTTGCGGTCGGCCCGGTCTCGGTGCCCATCGTCCCACAGGCGATCCTGTTCGACATGTTGAACGGCGGGGACAAGGATTGGGGGCGTTATCCGCCCTATCGCGACATGGCTTATGCGGCCTGCGAAAGCGCCGCGGCCGACTTCGCGCTGGGGACTGCGGGCGCGGGCTATGGCGCATCCGTGGCGTGGCGGGAGCAGGGGATGTTCCTCATGGGCGGTGTGGGGAGCGCCTCGCTGGTGCTGGAGAGCGGCATCACCGTCGGCGCACTCGCTGCAGTGAATGCCGTCGGGACGGTGACGATGGGGGCCACCCCCCATTTCTGGGCCGCGCCGTTGGAGATCGGCAGCGAATTCGGTGGACTTGGCTGGCCGCAGACCATGCCCGAGGGGGCGTCCACGCCTATATTCAAAGGCGGGGCGAAGGAGAACACCACGCTGACGGTCGTCGCGACCGATGCCGCTCTCAGCCGTAGCGAATTGAAACGCCTCGCCGTGATGGCGCAGACCGGCATGGCCCGCGCGATCTATCCGGCGCAGACCACGCTTGACGGCGACATCGCGTTCGCTCTCTCGACAGGCGAAAAGACGCTGGAAGACCCGGTCGGCGGGCTGGCCGAGCTTGGCGCGCTGGCGGCGAACACGCTGGCGCGGGCGATCGCGCGCGGCATCTACGAGGCGGGCGGGACGGCGGAAGCGTCGGCCTTCCCATCCTACCGCGAGGCATTCCCACGCGGCTGACCGGCGTCAAAATTGATTGGCCAGATAGATGAAGACGGGAAGCGTCACGCCCGCCGCAACG
>JBNKDX010000188.1:0-5124 GCA_050288485.1 Rhodomicrobiaceae bacterium
CGCGGATGGGTGATGGCCGCCTATGACGCCACGCCAGCGCGTTTCCAGGCCGAGGCCGCGGATGCCGTGCTCCTGGTCGAATCGGAATGGGAAGACGCGCGCGCATTCGTCACCCGGTGTTTCGACCGCTGGCCGGAGACCGCGTGGACGCCCGATGTCCTCGCCGTCATTGCCGACAGCACCGATCCGGACATTCTCTCCTATGCCCGCTCGCTGCTGCGGCGCCTGCTGAAGCCGGGCGACGCTTCGGCGCAGCTCATCCGCCTGCTCGAACATCCGGCGGCGTCCATGCATCTCCTCATCAGCGAAATGCTGACCGCCGACGCCGCGCGCGACGAAGCCGTGTTCGCGAAACTCCTGCCGCTTGCCCGCATCGTGCTGCTGCAGGTGCGCAAAGGCCGCGTCGCCAAGGACCGTATCGGTGAATTCCTGCACGCGCAGGCGCTCATCAGCCGTGAGCGCGCCGCCGCCATTGCGCCCGTCTTCACCGATCTGTCACTGTCCATCCTTGAACGCGACCGGACGCGCGCCGTCTCGGCCCTGCGCGACATCGAGGGAGCCTTTCCCGGCATCGTCGCCGCCTCCCCGTTGAAATCCGCGCCACTCGCCGTGAGGACCGCCTGATGCAATTCCAGCACCGTTATTTCGGCGAGACGGCCGCCACGACCACCGCCGACGCCAGCCAGTTCACCTTCGCGCCCGACACGCTCCGTGAGCCGACATTTTTCGTGGGTGAAGTGGCCGATCATCTCCCCTTCCGCGAGGCGATGTCCGCGCTGCATCACGTCGTCGTCTCCGACCTCCGCTTCAAGCCGAAAGACCGCACCGCCTATTTCGCGTGGCTGAAGGATCACGAGCAGCAGCTCCTTGCCGAAGCCGCGGCGCACCAAGGTGAGGTCAAGGCCGAGATCGAGGCGCTTCGCCGCGAGTGGAGTGAGAATAACAAAGAGACGGGCAAAATCATGGGGCCGTTCTATGCGGCCCGGAGGAAATATTTCGATTATCTCTACAACCAGAACCGCAATGCATGGTTCGTTCTCGACCCGGTGATTACCGTCCACCCGGACGAGATTTTCTTCGAATGCTTCAGCAAGGACGAGTCGACATACGGGCGGCTGTCCTGCGACCACGACACATTCAGGCAGATCGGCGACATCGCCTACGGAACCACGAATATCGATTACAGCTATACGCTCTACGACGAGTTCCAGAAGATCCGCAGCTACCGGACGACGTCCCTCGCCATCGACCCCTCCGGCTTCCAGGTGCAGACCTCGGGCGAGGAGATGTACCGCGAGGAGAAGATCGATCTGCCCGACAGCTGGGTGCGCGGCTTCCTGCAGGTGTCGAGCGCCATGGCGCTGCCCGCCCATGTGGTCGATCTGCACCCTGTCGATATGCACAACATCCTGGCCCGCCTCGCCGCCCGCAAGGAACGCCACGGGCCGCGCTCGCTGCGTTTCCTGCTGGAGCCGGGGCAGCCGGTCAAGGTGCTCGTCGAGCCGTGGAACGAGATGCTGACGTTCCGCCGCTCGATCTACCAGGGCGCGGCAGGCGCTGAAATCCGGATGTGGGGCCGCCGCCGTCTCGCCATTCTCGCCCGCGCGCTGCCGCTGGCGAAATCGGTGCGGCTGCATCTGCTGGGCACGGGGTTGCCGTCCTTCGCGGTCGTCGATTACGGCGGCTTGCGCTTTACGCTCGGCATGTCCGGCTGGACGGCGAACGACTGGTCGCGCGCCGGACAATTCGACCTGCTCGCGCCACGCCAGCCGGTGGACGATCTCACTGCGGGTCACGTGTTCAATGCGCTGAAAGCGCGCTATTCCGCGACCGTTGCCGAACTTGCCGCCGCGACCGGCCTTGACGGAGCGATCGTCGCCGCCGCGCTGACCGCCTACACGCAGGCGGGCCGTGTGATGTACGACCTCGACAAGGGCGTCTTCCGCCTGCGCGAACTGGCCCGCGAGCCGCTCCCCCTGGGTGCGCTGCGCTTCGCCTCCGAACAGGAGGAAAAGGCGGATCGCTTCGTCGCCGCGCGCCTCGTCACCGTGAAAGATTTGGGTGAGCGCGATGGCTGCCGCGTCATCAATGGCGAGGTGCTGGACGACGGCAAGCCGTACAGCCCGATGATCGCTCTCGACTATGACGAGCGCCTCGTCGAGGCCCGCTGCGACTGCTATTTCTACGGCCACAACAAGCTGATGCGCGGCCCGTGCGAACACATGCTCGCCCTGCGGCGCATGTACAACACACGGATTACGGTCGCGGCGAACGGTGCGAAAACGATCGGCGGCGCCGCATGACCGCCGCAAAGCTCGACCAGATTGCAGCCATGAGGGGCGCCCGCCGGCGCGGACCTTGCATCATGGGCGGTGTTTCGCCGTCCTTGCATCATGCCCGGCAAAGCGTCACTGGGCCAATCTTCACTGGGCCGGCACTGACTACTATTACGCTTTTGCAGTTTGGGTTCTTTGAACCCAATAGCGCAATAGTAGTCGTGCCGGCTTCGAGTGGATCGGCCCAGTCCCAAGATGAGACGAAGGTAAACCGGTCGGCGCCCCTCATTCTTGCTTGCCGCGATCAGACAAGCATCGCAGCGCGGCTCTCCCGAGGATTTGATGAACAAGCCCGGCCCTCCGGCCAGGAGGTGCGCGTATGAGCGGCGATCCCCGTCAGGAACTTTACGACCGTATCCGCGAAAGCTCTAAGGACGAGGTCATCCTGACCGAGATGATCCGGCTCGGCTTCTGGCCGCGCAATGAGGGCATGCCCTCGGCGCCGGAAGAGCTGATCAAGCGCAATGGCGAAATCTCCCGTGCGCTCGCCGAGCTGTACAAGAAGCAGGCGCGATGGGCGGATCCCGAGCGTGCGCTCAAGGAGATGCACAAGGAGCGCAAGCGCGCGGCCATGGAGCGCCGCAAGGAGACGCAGCTCCGCAACGCACAGAAGCGCTATGACCGTGCGCTCGCCTGGGCCGAGCGGAAGAAGTCCGACATCGCCCATCTGGGCGAGGGCGTTTCCGGCGGGCTGACGCATGGCGCCGGGGCGCGCGAGGCGATGCCGGACGGCCTGCCCGTCCTTGCGGATGCCAAGGCGCTGGCGGCGGCGATGGGGGTGCCGCTTGGCGAATTGCGGTTCCTCAGCTTTGAGCGGGCGCTCAGCCGTGTCAGTCATTACCAGCGTTTCCTGCTGCCGAAGAAGGCGGGCGGCCACCGGCTGATTTCCGCACCCATGCCGCGTCTGAAGCGCGCGCAATACTGGATTCTCGACAACATCCTGGCGAAGGCGCCGGTGCATGACGCCGCGCACGGCTTCGTCGCCAGCCGCTCGATCCTGACCAACGCCGCGCCGCATGTCGGCCGCGATGTCGTCATCAATCTCGACATGAAGGATTTCTTCCCGACGCTGTCCTGGCGGCGGGTGCGCGGCAAGTTCCGCGGGCTCGGCTATTCAGAGGGCGTCGCCACCGTGCTGGCGCTCATCTGCACCGAGCCGGACATCGACGAGGTCGAACTGGACGGCGAGCGGCTTTTCCTGCGCAAAGGCCCGCGCCGCCTGCCGCAGGGCGCGCCAACCTCGCCCGCCCTCACCAATCTGATCTGCTCGCGGCTGGACAAACGGATGACGGGGCTGGCGGCCAGGCTCGGCTTCACCTACACGCGCTACGCCGACGATATGACCTTCTCGGCCTCTGGCGAAGCGGCGGGCAAGGTCGGTACGCTGCTCAAGGCGGTCAACGATATCGTGACGTCGGAAGGCTTCACGGTCCACCCGGACAAGACGCGGATCATGCGCAAGCACCGCCGCCAGGAGGTGACCGGCCTCGTCGTGAACGACGGCATTGGCGTGCCCCGTGATACGCTCCGGCGCTTCCGTGCTACTCTCCACCAGATAGAGAAAAGCGGGCCTGAGGGCAAGAGCTGGGGCGCGGGCGGCAATGTGCTCACCGCCGCGCTGGGCTTCGCGCATTTCGTGCGCATGGTCGATCCAGAGAAAGGCGCGCCGCTGGTCGTACAGGCCGAGGCGCTGGCGAAGCGCCATGGCGCGGCGGGGCAGGCCGCCAAGCAGCCGGGATTTCGCGCCAAAGCGGCCAGCGGCCAGCAGCCCTTGCCGCGCTGGTGGAAGCCCGCCGAGCCTGAGGCCCCCAAGCCGGAGCCGGTGCTGGCGGCGCAGGAGAAGGAGCGCGGACCGGCTCAACTCCAGACAAGCGAGACGGCGGAAAGCGATGGCGTCAATGCCCCGGCAGCACCCGTGAGTTCCCTGTCATTGCTTGGCGGGAGGCCGCGGACGGAACGATCTCCGTCCGAGGCGCGGCCAGAGCAGCCTTCGTCGGGCAGATCACTATTCGCGAGACTGTTCTCGCGCCGCAACCGGGACTGACGTCAACGGAAGGCGCCTCGTATGGCCGCTGGCCTCCGTGGTGATTCGTTGTGCGAGAGCCAAAATCTACGCCGCTTTTCGCCGCGTCATTTCCGCCAGGGCCACGCATCCCCGCTCTGTCAATGCATACGGATCATTCCGCTCTGACCCGGTTTTCTCAACCAGACCTTTTCGTTTGAGATACTGCATGAGCGCGTTCATCGACTGGTGCTGTACGCTCAGCATATCGGTCAGCTCTTTTATTCGCAGCGCCCTCGAAGCCTGAATGGCCGATAGCACCTGATGGACGCGGTCCGATTCAACGGGCAGGCGGTGCATTTCCGCACGGCGGGTGGACTGGGTAAACTGGGGATGGCTCAGACCGGCAGCGGCGATGCGATAGACTTGTCCCTTCAACCCGTCCAACGCTTCGGCGAGTCCGCCGACGATTAGCCGGTCAAGGATCGTCTGCACCGCGTTTTCCGGTAGTCGCGCCGCGCGCCGGATCTTCGTCGCGTTTGTTGCGTATTCCCGCGGGAGCACCGACAGCACGCGCTCTTCGTCCTGGGAAAGCACGGGCGTCGTGTCGTCCGCGCGCATCACGAACCAGAACGGGGCCGCCGGATCCCCAAATTTCACAAGCCCTTTTGCGTGCAAGGCAACCAATTGCTGACGAACGCACTGATGGCTGACTCCCAGTTTTTCGACGAGTTCGCGCCCCCGCATCGGCCGGTCCAATAATTCGAGCAAGCGGCGGCCGCCAAC
>JBNKDX010000189.1:0-5116 GCA_050288485.1 Rhodomicrobiaceae bacterium
GCTGCGGATGATCCTGCAGGCGGCCATGCTGGGGCTGGGTGCCTGGCTTGTCATTGTCGGTCAGGCGAGCGCGGGCATCATTATCGCTGGGTCGATCCTCGTCGGGCGGGCGCTGGCGCCGGTCGATCTCGCTATCGCCAACTGGAAGCACCTCGTCGCGGCGCGCCAGAGCTGGGCGCGGCTTTCCAATCTGCTGTCGTTCTTTCCGGAGCAGGGGACGCGGCTCGCCCTGCCGGAGCCGCATCAAAGCCTCGCCGTGGAACACCTCACCGTGACGGAACCGGCCGGTCCCCGGATCATCATCCGCGACATTTCCTTCGAGCTGCCAGCAGGGAGCGGGCTGGGCATCATCGGGCCGACGGCGGCGGGAAAATCGACGCTGGCGCGGGCCATCGTGGGAGCATGGCGGGCGGCGAGCGGCCGGGTCCGGATTGACGGCGCCGGCCTGGACCAGTGGCCGCGTGAGGATCTGGGCCGCCAGATCGGTTATCTGCCGCAGGATGTGGAGCTGTTCGAAGGCACGGTCGCCGAGAATATCGCCCGCCTCGACCCGTCGCCCGATGCGGAGAAGGTCATCGCCGCAGCGCACGCGGCAGGCGTTCACGACATGATCGTGAACCTGCGCGACGGTTATCAGACGCAGATCGGGGAAGGCGGCGCTGTGCTGTCTGCGGGGCAGCGGCAGCGTATCGCGCTCGCCCGCGCGCTTTACGGCGATCCGTTTCTCGTCGTGCTCGACGAGCCCAATTCCAACCTTGATGCCGATGGGGATCGCGCACTGGTCGAAGCGGTGCGTGGTGTGCGGGGGCGAGGCGGTGTCGTCGTCGTCATTTCGCACCGGCCGAGTGCGCTGGAGGGGCTCACCCACGTGCTCGTCATGCAGGAGGGGCGCGTGGCGGCCCTGGGCCCGCGTGACGAAATCCTGGCGCGTTTGCAGCCCGCGCCGGTTGCCGCTGCGGCCAGGGACCAGGAGCAACAGGAGCAGGCGCTGCAGAGGCGGGGCGGCGGCATTGCCATGGTGGGCGGCGCAAGCCCACGCGAGTCGCCGGACTCCGCTCCGGATGCCGCCAACGGCGTGGCAGGCAGGAAGGAGCCCGCGGCATGAGCGGCGCTCCGATGCGATACCGGCGGTCGATCCGGCGGAATCTCGTTGGCGGCGGCGCCGTCGCGCTTCTGCTTGTCATGGCCATCGGCGGCTGGGCGACGACGGCGGAAATCTCCGGCGCGGTGATCGCCAGCGGCAGGCTGGTGGTGGTCTCCGATGTCAAGAAAGTGCAGCACCCCACCGGCGGCGTCGTGGGGGAGATCGCGGTGAAGAACGGCGACGTCGTGCGGCAGGGCGATCTCCTCATCCGCCTCGATCCCACGATCACGCGGGCCAATCTGGCCATTGTCGTCAAGGCGCTGGACGAGCTTTACGCCCGCCGGGCGCGGCTCAAGGCCGAGCGGGACGCGCTGCCCGCCCCGGTCTTTCCGCCGGAACTGACGGAGCGCGCCGCCGACCCGGCGGTGAAAGCGCTTATGGAGAGCGAGCGGCGCTTCTTCGCGCTGCGGGCCAAGGCGCGTGCGGGTAAGGCGAGCCGTCTCAAGGAACGTATCCAGCAGCTCCACGAAGAGGTGGCCGGTCACAAGCAGCAGGCCGGGGCGAAGTCCGAGGAGATCAAGCTGATCCAGCGCGAACTGGAGGGAGCGAGGAAGCTTTGGAAGAAGCAGCTCATTCCGATCGCGAAGATGACGGCGCTGGAGCGGGAGGCCGCGCGCCTCGGCGGCGAACGGGCGCAGCTCACTGCACGGGTCGCCGAGGTCAAGGGCCGGATTGCGGAGACTGAGCTACAGATCCTTCAGATCGAACGCGAGTTCAGCGCCGAGGTGGCGCAGGAACTGCGCGATCTGGACGCGCGCCTTGGCGAACTCGTGGAGCGCAAGGTGGCGGCTGAGGATCAGTTGCAGCGCGTTGAGTTGCGCGCGCCGCAGGGCGGGATGGTCCACGAACTGGCCGTGCATACGGTCGGCGGCGTGATTACGCCCGGCCAGGTGGTGATGACGATCGTGCCGCTGGAGGATGACTTGGCCGTCGAGGCGAAGGTCAGGCCGTCCGACATCGACCAGCTCGTGCTCGGCGCCCCGGCGAATATCCGCTTCCCGGCGTTCAATCAGCGCACGACGCCGGACGTGGGCGGTGTTCTCACCCAGATCTCGGCAAATATCACCACCGATCCGCGGACGGGCGAGAGCTATTACACGGTCCGGACGTCATTCGACGCTGGCAGACTGTTGAAACATGCGGGGATCAGGCTGGTCGCCGGCATGCCCGCGGAGGTCTTCATACGGACGTCGTCGCGCAAGGCCATCTCCCTGGTGCTCAAGCCTCTTGCCGATCAACTGAACAAGGCGTTTCGCGAGGACTGAGACGCCGGAACGTTCGTGGACCGCGGCTCAGCCCTGCCGGATGCGGTTGCGGAACACCGGCGCCAGTTCGGGTTCGTAGATCGAAGCGAAGGTGTCGAGCGCGCTGTCCCAGTCGTAGAGCCCGAGGCGCGTTGCTGCGATGAGCGCTTTGAGCTTCGCCTTCTCGGCTTGAAACTGCCAGCCGTGCAGATCGGCCCGCAGCTTGCGGCGGCTCCATTTGTAGAATTCGGCGATCGCTGCGTTGCGGTGCCGCCGCCGCAGGAAGCGCCGCGATGCCTGCAAGATGCGGATGGTTTGATGCTGGGTAAGGGCCTGGCCCGCGCCCGCTGAACTGGCCGCCGGCAGTGCATAGCACACCGGCTCGCGCAGTTTCACGAGGCACCCGTTTGCGGCCACGCGCAGGGTAAGAGCGAAATCCGGGCAGGAGATGAGGTCTTCGGGCAGCGGCGCGGCCTGACGCACCCTCGCAGTCCGGTAGATCGCGCGCGCGCCGTTGAAGTCCATGATCTGGATCAGGTGCAGAAGCGAATCCGGCTCCAGAACGGCGGCATAGGATACCGGCCGCACGGCGTCCAACTCGCTCTCGGGCAGCGGACCCGGGCCGTAGGCGATGGCCCGGCCGTAGGCCACATCGGCATCGTCCATGGTCGCCATTTCGATGAGGTAGTCGGTGGAGCGGGTGATCAGCGGGCTGCCGCCGTCGCAGAGGCGGAGCCATTTGCCCTTGGCCAGCGGGATGGCGCGGTTGAGCGCCGCGTACACGCCCCTGTCTCGCTGGCGGACGAAGGTGACATGCTGCCGGGTCACGGCAAACTGCTCGCAGAGGTCGATAGAGCCGTCGGTTGAGCCGTCGTCAACGATGATGACTTCACCGCTCGTGTGCGCCTGCTCGCGGGCGATGCTCTCCAGCACGCAGGGCAGATGGGCGGCCTTGTTATATGAAGTGAGGATATAGGAAACACCGGCCATAACGCACCACTCTGCACGGCGCGGTAATTCGCGCTTCGGTGGTGCAGTCCTAACCGGCGCAAGCACGGCATGCAATCAGAAATAGATACGCAATAACAACAACACGCAATGAGTGTATCTCCTGCTGCCTCTCCGTGCGGTCGAGGGAAGCCTGCGATCCGGCGCGGGTGGGACCGTATCGCCTACCTGCCAACCAGTTGAAATCTGGGAAAGCCGGTCGCGGGAAAGCGAGCCGGAGGCGGAGATCTAAACGGCTTCGCGCTCGCCGGGCGCATACTGGATATCGTACAGCCGTGCGTAGATGCCGCCCGCCCCGAGCAGTTCGTGGTGCGTGCCGCTTTCGGCGAGCCGTCCCTTCTCGATGACGTGGATGCGGTCGGCGTTCAGGACCGTGGCCAGCCTGTGCGCGATGACCAGCGTGGTGCGGCGCTCGGTAAGCTGGACGAGAGCGCGCTGGATCGCCTGTTCGGACTCGCTGTCGAGCGCCGATGTCGGCTCGTCCAGCAGGATGATGGGCGCATTCTTCAGGAATGCGCGGGCGATGGATATGCGCTGGCGCTGGCCGCCGGAAAGCTGGCCGCCCAGTTCGCCGACCTGCGTGTCGTAGCCCTGGGGCAGCGTCTCGATGAAATGATGCGCATGGGCGGCCCTGGCTGCTGCGACGATGGCCTCCTCGCTGGCGTTGTCGAGGCCGGCGGCGATATTCTGGCGCACGGTGCCGGCGAACAGGAAGACATCCTGGCTGACGAGCGAGATCTTCGACCGGAGCGAGGACAGCCGCACGTCGCGGATATCCTGGCCGTCGATGCGCACCGCGCCGATCTGCGGGTCCCAGAACCTCAGGATGAGGTTCATGATGGTGGTCTTGCCGCTGCCGGACAGTCCCACGAGCGCCGTGGTCTTGCCCGCTTCGGCGGCGAGCGTCAGGCCGCTCAGCACGTTCGCGTTCGGTTCATAGCCGAATGTCACGTCCTCAAGCCGGATTTCGCCTCTGGGGACGTTCAGCGCGGGCGCGTCGGCCCGCTCTTCGATCGTAGCCTGCGTGTCGATCAGGTCATACATCATCTGCACGCCGATGCAGGCTTGGCTGAGCTGCAATTGCACCCGTCCCAAGCGACGCGCCGGCTCATAGGCCATCAGCAGCGCCGTGATGAAGGAGAAGAACTCGCCCGGCGTTTCGTTGTAGGTCAGGCTGCGCCACCCCGCGTAGAGGATGACCGCAGCCACCGTGATCCCGCCGAGCGTATCGACCAGCGGATTGACCCGCGCATTCACGGAAACCATCTTGTTGGACAGCCGCTCCACAGCCCTCACCGCCCCGTCCATGCGTTCCCGCATGGCGTCTTCCAGCGTGAAGGCCTTGACGACGCGGATGCCCTGCGAGGTCTCGCGCATGGTGTTGATGATATGCGACGCGGACGTGATTTCCGATTTCACAACGCCGCCGAGGCGCTTCATGAACTTCTTCTGCGCGTAGGCGCCAATGGGCGCGCCTATGGCGCAGATGGCGAACAGCATTGGTTGTTGTACGACCATCACGGCGACGAGGCTGCCGAGCGTCATGAGGTCGCGCCCGAGGCTCGTCGCCAGGATATTCAGAGCGCTGCGCACCGACTGGGCGATCTGCGTGACCTGCACGATGAGGTCGGAGGAAGCGTAACGCTGAAAAAAGGACAGGTCCTGGGTGAGGAGGCTGTCGTACATCTTGCGTTGCGTTGCGGCGACGATGCTGTTGCCG
>JBNKDX010000190.1:0-5073 GCA_050288485.1 Rhodomicrobiaceae bacterium
TTGTCGCGAAACGGACACCGCTGTCCGCCGGGCGTTACGCTCCGCCCGGAACGCCCGTGAAGGTGACGCGGATATCCTCGTCGCGCACGACATACTGGCATGCCAGCCGGAAGCGCGGCGTGATGTCCTGCACCTCGGCGCGCTCGATATCCTCGTCCGTCAGCTTCCCGAGCGCTTTGAGCTGCGCCTTTTCCTTCTCCGTCAGCGCCTCGCCCATGGTCTTGCCGGACAAGTGCTCCACCTCGACGAGGCATGAGCCGCAGTTGCCGTCGCGGCATTCGAAGGGTAGCGGGATCTTGTTCTTTTCTGCGAGCGCCAGGATTGTGCCGGTATCGCCCGCCACGGCGTAAACCGTGACGTCTTTGTGCAAGAGCGGCGATGAAAAGATGACGTGAGCCATGGTGGTTGCTCCCTCTGTTGGCCGGTTTGCATGGAAGCGCTGCACTTGACGGAACGCGCCGTGTGCCGCGCAATTGCCAAAATGCAAGTCCTGCGCCATGCCTCCTCCGCCTCATGCGGCATCCGCGCACACCGCGGGAAACAAAAAAAGCGCGCCGGCAAGAGACCGGCGCGCCAGTTTTGGAGGGCACGAGGAAGATTAAAGGTTGTAGGCCCGCTCGCCGTGTTCGACGATATCGAGACCTTCGCGTTCCGTTTCCGCGGAGACGCGCAGACCGCCAACCAGCACCGAGACGATCATGTAGACCACCAGGCTGCCGATACCGGACCATACGATCGTCAGCAGAACAGCCTGGATCTGGATGATGACCTGGCTCGCCATCACATAACCGTCCCCAGGGACACCGCCCAGCGCGGCACTGGCGACGATACCCGTGCCAATGGCGCCGATGGTGCCGCCGATGGCATGCACACCGAACACATCGAGCGTGTCGTCGTAGCCGAAAGCGCCTTTCACCGCCGTGCAGAAGAAGAAGCAGACCGCACCGGCGATGAGGCCGAGGATGAGCGCGCCCATCGGACCGGCGAAACCAGCGGCCGGCGTTACGGCGACCAGACCGGCGACAACACCGGAAGCGAGACCCAGAAGGCTTGGCTTACCTTTTTGCAGCCATTCAACCAGCATCCAGGATACACCTGCGGCAGCCGTCGCAACGAAAGTGTTGGCCATCGCCAGGACCGCCGTTCCATTGGCCTCAAGTGCCGAACCGGCGTTGAAGCCGAACCAGCCGACCCACAGAAGCGAGGCGCCAACCATGGTGAAGGCGAGCGAGTGAGGCGGCATGGCTTCTTTCTTGTAGCCGATGCGCTTGCCAATCAGGAGCGCGCCGACAAAGCCTGCAATACCGGCATTGATGTGAACAACGGTGCCGCCAGCAAAATCATATGCGCCAAGCTTGAACAACAATCCGCTTCCGTACCAGACCATGTGCGCTACGGGGAAGTAAACCAGCGTTGGCCACAGTATGGCGAACAGAACGACTGCCGAGAACTTCATACGCTCGGCGAAGCCGCCAATGACCAGCGCCGTCGTGATCGCGGCAAAAGTCATCTGGAAGCACACGAATACCAGCTCGTGGATCTTCACATTTGCAGTGAAGGTATCGGCCAGGCTCTCGTGTGTGATACCCTTAAGGAACAGCTTGTCCAAGCCGCCGACGAAAGGAGCCAGGAAACCCGGGCCGTCGGTAAAGGCCAGACTGTAACCCCAGAGGAACCACACCACGCACACGATGCTCTGGATGGCGAGCACCTGCGTGATGATGGAAAGCATGTTCTTCGGGCGGACCATACCGCCGTAAAAGAGCGCCAGCCCGGGCACGGTCATCATAAGCACGAGCAGCGATGAAACCATCATCCAGGCATCATCGGCCTTGGCGACGGTCGGCGTCGGCGCGGCTTCCTGCGCGAGAGCCGGATCTATCAGCAGCGCTGCAGCCGTAAGGCCCCCCAGCCCCGCTGCTATGTTGAGCATTACTCTCTTCATTCTCGTTCCCCTGTCTTTAAAGTGCGGCATCGTCGGTTTCGCCGGTGCGAATGCGGACGGTATGATCAATGGGCAGGACGAAAATCTTGCCGTCGCCGATCTGCCCGGTCTTCGCCATGGCCGAGATGGATTCGACCACCTTGTCCGCAAGCGTGGATGTAACGGCGACCTCGATCTTGAGCTTGGGGACGAAGGTGACTTCGTACTCGGCCCCGCGATAGATCTCGGTGTGGCCTTTCTGACGCCCGTAGCCCTTCACCTCCGTCACCGTCATTCCTTCGATGCCGATGTCGGTAAGCGCCTGCCGCACCTCGTCGAGTTTGAATGGCTTAATCACAGCCATCACCAGTTTCATAAGTTTTCTCC
Source organism: Rhodomicrobiaceae bacterium (assembly GCA_050288485.1). GTDB lineage: Bacteria > Pseudomonadota > Alphaproteobacteria > Rhizobiales > Rhodomicrobiaceae > JARRLC01. The sequence goes on from JBNKDX010000190.1 coordinate 2,312, forward strand.
TTGCCAGATGGAGCCCCAGGCTTCGGCGGCCTCTGCGGGGCTGCCATCGTGTTTGCATGCTCCGCTACGCCTCAGCCGTGATGCAGAGAATCAAGAGCCGTGCCAGTTGGAGGGAGGATAACAAGTTATTGGAAACAAAGGACTACCAGGCGTCCCGCATGGGGGCGTGTCGATTCGGGAGGCAAATGATGATTATAAATTAAGCAATATGGGCGAAATGCACAAAACTTGTGCTTGTATCCCGCTTCAGGTGAGATGCTGCCCGCCGTCCAGGCAGATCATCTGCCCGGTGATCGACGGCGTCTCCAGAAGGAAATGCGCCGCCGAGGCGATCTCCTCCGGCGTGGTCCCCCTGCCGAGGAGCGTCGCGCGGCCCTCCGCCTCGAACTCCTGTTCGGTCTGGTGAATGCTGCGCAGCACCGGCCCGGGGGCGATGGCGTTGACGCGGATGTGCGGGCCAAGAGCCTGCGCCATGGTGCGCGTCGCCCAGGCCAAACCGGCCTTGCTGATCGTGTAGGAGAAGAAGCCCGGCGCCGGCTTCAAAACGCGCTGATCGACGATGTTGACAACGTTGCCCGCAGAGCCCGGCGGCAGGTGCGCCGCGAAACTCTCTGCCAGGAACACGGGCGCGCGCAGGTTGACATCCATATGCGCCTGCCACTGCGCCGCATCGAGCCGCCCGACGCCGTCATCCAGGAAGAGCGAAGCGTTGTTGATGAGGCAGCGAACCGGCATGCCCGCCGCCTCGGCCGCCAGAGGCACGAGCCGGCGCACGTCGCAGGGGTCGGCAAGGTCGGCGGCAACCACTGACGCCCTTCCGCCGGAAGCGCGGATTTCCTCCGCGAGCGCCACAGCCTCCTCGCGCGAGCGGCGATAGTGGATGATGGCGTGCCACCCCTTTGCGGCCAGATGCAGCGCAAGCGCACGCCCGATGCGGCGGGCGGCGCCGGTGATCAGCGCCGCCTTCGCATCCACCGCCTCGCGGGCCGCCGCTATCTCAGCCGCCGTGCGCGCTTCCTCGCCGTTCACCTTCATCTCCTGCCATCGCCGTGCGGCCCCTGGCCTCATGCTGCGAAATGGAGCCTGCACCTTCCCCACAATCGCTTTACACACAGCTTATCCCAAAAAAATCTCTCAAAACCAACTTATGGTAGTTGATTTTTAACCATACACGCGTTAGGTGTATTCCCAGGAAGCGTGACGGGGAAATCCCGAGCTTCAATGTGGCTTTCGGAGTTCGAAGCGTGATCCAGCGGTTCGCCGACAAGCCCATGAAGCTTTATCGGAATACCGATGTGACACGCAGGATTTGTAAGCGTAGCGTTGCGTAAATTGGACGGGTAGTGAGCGCCATGTTGATCACTGGCACTTCATGACCAGTCCTCTCCCTCTCTAGTGCCCAATAGGCCGGATCCTAGCCCCCATCAGGATCCGGCCGCCCTGGGGCAAAGCCTCCTCCATCCTTAATTATCTGTTGCAATAAGGTTTCCCGGCTGTTGTTGCGGCTGAATGTCGCGCACCCCGCGGCCAACGATAGACCATAGCTTCCTCCCATCCTGCCGACAACCGCCCCATCCTCGCGTGCGTCCCATGCGCGTTGCGAAAACACATGGGCGAAACGGCAATTTCGCCGCCGCCGCCAGAGCGGATCGCACGGCGCGAAACCTCACCGCGCAGCGTACCAGACCGGGAAATCAACTCGACATCACCGATGCTTAAGGCCTAAAACGCGGGCGGCGGAATATGCAGTCTCGGGGGGCTGGAAGGGATGCATATGATTACCCGAAAAAAACGCGGCGGCGGGGGTTTCCTGGCGCTGCTGCTTCGCGTGACTTTGTCCTCTGCCACGGTGCCGCTCGCATTTTCGCGGACCCCGGCGCACTCCGAACCGGTGGTCATGACCATAGAGGCAGCCGCCGGTTTCGAGATTGAAACGGGGACCGAATCGCCTCTTCCGATCCGAATCGCTCCTGAAGCCGCCACTCCGGCGAAGGCCCTGATCCTGATTCGCGGCCTCCCCCCGAGCGTTGCGCTGACCGAAGGACGCCTTTTCGACTCCGGCGTCTGGGCGGTGCGCGCCACCGATCTGCCGCGTCTCCGGGTCGCCGCGCCCGCGCAGGCCGTCAAAAAGCGCGAGCTTTCATTTTCTCTTGTCACCTTCGACGGGATGGTTCTCGCCAACGCGGTCTCCACGTTCGCAGTCGTCCCCGCGAACACCGCTGGGAGGCGCCCTCCCGCCACGGCCTCGCCAACGCCGGATTTCGCGACGGCGGCCACTCCGGACGGCCAGCGGGAACCAACTTCCTCCGCACACAAGCCGTCGCTGACCCTCGAAGATATCGAGCATGCGCAGTTGTACATGCGGAAGGGCGAGGAAAACATGCACGCCGGCAACATCATCGTCGCGCGCCTGTTCTTCGCACGTGCCGCCAACGCTGGATGGGCGCCGGGCGCCTTCGCGCTTGCCCGCACCTACGACCCGGTGGAACTGAGACGCTTGGCCGTGACGGGCGGCATCAATCCCGACATGGCGCTTGCCAGAAAATGGTACGAAAAGGCGGACGAACTCGGAGCGATAGAGGCGCGGGACCGCCTGCGCCGTCTGGGAAACCCGTAAGTGGCCGTCCCACATCATATTTCCATCCGGGCCGTGGCGGCGCAGAGGGGACAGCGTCCAGGGGAATCGGGTGAACGCTACGAGTTCAAGCGGCGGCGAGGCTTACGAGATACTCATCGTCCCAGGCAGCGGCCTTCCGCCTTGC
>JBNKDX010000191.1:0-5069 GCA_050288485.1 Rhodomicrobiaceae bacterium
TAACGTCATCAGCTGTCTGTCCGGAAGGAACGAGAAGCGTGGGTGGATCAGAAGGCCGCGGCGGCGCCGGTGCGCGACAGCACGGGCCAGGTCGGCGAACTGACGGGGTCGGTCGTGAACATGCTCGGCTACGCCATCCGCTTCGATGACGCCGGCAAGCGGGACGGCATGAGCATCGATTTCGAGGCCATGGCCAAACACCTCCTTGCGCTCGACGCCGCCGCCAAGGCGAACGGCGCCCGAATCCGCCGCGTGATTTTCGAGCCGCCGCTTCTCAAGCATCTGTTTGCGGCGCCGTCGGGGGCGGCGCTGCGGGGGCGCATGAATTTCATGAAGGGGCGCGCGTGGTTCCGCCACGATCAGCATTACCACGTCGATTTCGCCGTGGCGTGCAAGGGGCGCGGGAAGAGGCGGCGATGACGGGCTCCGGGCAGCCCGCCTTTTCCGGCTTGCGCAGGGCTTCGCAAGCAGGCAGATAGGTCTTATGTAAGGTTGAGCCGGCGCAGATCCGGCAGTCGAGGCAGTTCATGAGCGAGAGCACCATCGATTCGGGGACACGCGCACGGCCCCTGTTGCGGCGGACGGCGGGCGCCATCGGCTTTTCCGCGGCGGTCCTGGCGTTCGCGCTCGACCAGGGGCACAAATTCTGGATGCTGGACGTCTACCGCATCGCCGAGCGCGGCAAGGTGACGGTGACGTCTTTCCTCGATCTGGTGCTGGTCTGGAACCACGGCGTGTCCTACGGCCTCCTGCGTCAGGACAGCGAAACGGGCCGCATGGCGCTCATCGGCTTCTCGCTGGCGATGGTGGCCGCGCTGACCCTGTGGATGGTGCATGCGTCGTCGCGACTGTCGGCCTTCTCGCTCGGGCTGGTCATCGGCGGCGCGCTGGGCAACGCCGCCGACCGGCTCATCCATGGCGCGGTGGCGGACTTCTTCTCGTTCCACTACGCCGGATTTCACTGGTACATCTTCAACGTTGCCGATGTGGCCATCGGCGCGGGCGTCGTCGGCCTGTTGCTGGACTGGGCGATAAATCCCGTCTCAGGCAAGAATTGACGGTGGCGCCGGGGCAACAGCGGCGTATTTGTCAAGAAGAGTTGCGGATGGCGCGAAAATGGGCCACACAAAAGTCTGAAAATGCGCTTAAATGCAGGTCAGTTGACGATTCGAGGGAGCCGGGTGGCTGTAATGGGCATGACCATTCGTAGCATGACGGGGGTGACGCTGGCGGTTGTGCTCGGGAGCGCCGTTGGCTTGAGCGGCTGCGGAGCCGGTGGGGTCGATGTCCAGTTTGACGCGCCCATCCTCGACGCCGTCGGCATTAACCTCAACAGCAAGAAGAGCGACGAGGCGGACCTGCCCGAGCGCGCAGGGCTCGTGGTTCCGCCAACGACCGCGACATTGCCTACGCCGGGCGAGCATGCCGCTGCGGGGCAGCAGGCTTGGCCCGCCGATCCCGACCAGATGAAAAAGGCCGAGGCCGACGCCAAGGCCGCCGAGCGGGAGAGATACTGCCGCGAGGGCAACTGGAACGGCAAGGCCGGCATCGGTGAATTCGACGGCCCGAACTGCCCGTCGGTGCTCGGCAAGGCAATCAACAAGCAATTCGGCGGCCGGTCCGGAGACGACGGGTAATTCGCGCCGCAGCGTTAAGAAACCTTCAGCCCGTGAGCTGTTCGCTTGCGGGCATTTGTGTTAGCGCCATATTTGCGTCCGGCTCAGCCTTGACGATTACGCCCGCCTTACCGATTTTTCACTTGTTATGGCGGGGCACCCTGGTTTAGGCGGTAGGACTGGTCATCAATCGTCGGCGAGGTTTTGGCATGTTCAAGGGACGGTTTCTCGCCTCCGTGGTGTTGCTCATGATTTCTGCAGTGTCGTCTTCTTCCGCGTTCGCCATCGGACCTGAAGTCACCCATATGACGCTTGCGAACGGCATGCAGGTCGTCGTCATCCCCGATCGCCGGGCGCCGGTCGTCAGCCACATGGTCTGGTACCGCGTCGGCTCTTCCGACGAACCCTCGGGCAAGTCCGGCATCGCGCATTTCCTCGAACACCTGATGTTCAAGGGCACGGAGAAGATTGCGCCAGGCGAGTTTTCCAAGATCGTCGCCCGCAATGGCGGCGAAGACAACGCCTTCACCACGCAGGACGCCACCGTCTATTTCCAGCGCGTAGCCAAGGACCGGCTGCGGCTGGTCATGGAGATGGAGGCCGACCGCATGGTCAATCTTCGCCTCCTGGAGAACGACGTCGTCAACGAGCGCAAGGTGATCCTCGAAGAGCGGCGCATGCGCGTGGACAACGAGCCGAGCGGCATCCTGTCGGAGCAGATGGGCGCGGCGCTGTTCGTCGCGCACCCTTACGGCATTCCGATCATCGGCTGGGAACACGAGATGCGCAGCCTCGACCGCGAGGACGCGCTGGCGTTCTACAAGCGCTTCTACGCCCCGAACAACGCCATCCTCATCGTGGCGGGCGACGTCGAGGCACCGGAGGTGATCACCCTCGCGAAGGAAATCTACGGCCCGCTGAAAACCTCCGATGCGCCTTCCGTCCGCCACCGCATCACCGAGCCGGAGCCGCGGGCCGCGCGCAGGGTCGTTTTGAACGACGAGCGCGTCGCCAAGGAAACGGTCTCCCGCCAATATCTGACGCCGAGCTATCGCACAGCGGCGCCGCACGAGGCCGAAGCGCTGGAGCTTCTCGCCTCCATCCTGGGTTCGGGCAATACCGGCCGGCTTTATAAGAAGCTGGTAGTGGAGGAGAAGAAGGCTGCGGCGGCTGGCGGGTGGTTCTCGGGCGCGCTTCTGGATGCCGGACGGCTGGGCTTCTACGCTGTCGCGGGCAGCGGCGCCACGCTCGACGCCATCGAGGCGTCCATGGACGCGGTCATCGACGACGTTCGCGAAAACGGCGTGACCGAAGCCGAACTCGAACGCGTGCGCAATGCCGAGATCGCGCAGTTGATCTACGACGCCGACAATCAGGTCAATCTCGCCCGCGCCTATGGCTGGGCTCTGGTCACCGGCCGCACCATCGACGACGTCAACAAGCGCGCCGAACGCCTCGGCGCGGTGACGGCAGCGGACATCCAGGCGGCGGCTCGCAAATATCTCGATATCCGGCGCTCGGTCACCGGGCTGATGATTCCCGAAAAGAAAGCCATCGCCGCCAACGAAAAGGCGGCCGTTTCCAAGCCTTCCAACACAGTTCATTGAGGAATAAGCGATGCTTTGCTGGCGTGATCGACAGGGACCGGCGTTCCGCGCATGGCATCTTGCCGCCGCCGTGCTGTGGTCTTTTCTCCTCTTCGTCCACGTCTCACCCGCACAGGCCATGAAAATCCAAAAAGTCGTCAGTCCCAAAGGCATCGAGGCCTGGCTCGTCGAGGATCACACCCTGCCTCTCATCGCCATGCAGTTCGGCTTCCGCGGCGGCACCTGCCAGGACCCAGCGGGCAAGGAGGGGCTGACCTACTTCGCCACAGGCATGCTGGACGAAGGCGCGGGCGGCATGAAGGCCCAGGAATTCGCCGAGCGGCTCGAAAACCTCGCCATCCAGATGAGTTTCGAACCGGCGCGGGATTCCGTCACCGGCGGTCTGAAGACCCTCACCAAGAACCGCGACGAAGCCTTCCGCATGCTGCGCCTCGCGCTCACCGAGCCGCGGATGGATCCGGACGCGATCGACCGCATCCGTGAGCAAATCACCTCCAGCATCAAGATCGACGCGGAAGACCCGGAGAAGATCGGCGCCAACGCTTGGTTCAAGCTGGTTTTCGCCGGACACCCCTACGCCAATCCGCTGAAGGGCGACCCGGCGGCGGTCGCCTCGATCACGCAGGACGATCTGAAAGGCTATATCCGCCGTTCCTTTGCGCGCGACGTGCTCGATGTGGCCGTGGTCGGCGACATCACGGCGGACGAACTCGGCAAGGCGCTGGACGATGTCTTCGGCGCGCTGCCTGCCAAGGCGGAGCTGCAGGCGGTGCCGGAGGCCGAGTGGCGCCAGAAAGGGGTCTCGGAGGTCATCCCCGTCAATGTCCCGCAATCGGTCGTCACCTTCGGCCAGGAGGGGTTGAAGCGCAAGGACAACGATTTCATCCCCGCCTACATCCTCAACTACATCATAGGTGGTGGCGGCTTCGCATCCAAGCTGGTGCATGAGGTGCGCGAGAAGCGAGGGCTCGCCTATTCGGTTTACACCTACCTGTACCCGCTGGACCGGGCGGGCATTTTCCTCGGTGGCGTGGCGACGGAGAACAAGGCCGTCAAGCAGTCGATCGACGTCATCCGCGAGGAACTGGCGCGCATCGCCGCTGGCGGGCCGACGCCTGAGGAACTGGAAAACGCCAAGCGCTATCTAACCGGCTCTTACGCCCTGCGCCTGAATTCGAGCGTAAGGATCGCCAGAACGCTGCTCGGCATCCAGATGGAAGACCTCGGCATCGATTATATCGAAAGGCGCGGCGGGCTGATCGAGGCGGTCACGCTGGACGATATCCGGCGTGTCGCGAGCCGCCTCATCAAGCCGGGAAATCTCGTCATCACGGTGGTCGGCAAGCCGGAAGGCTTCGGTGGCGCCACCGGAGCCGTGCCCGCGCACGCCGGGGAGAACCGCTGACAGCGCTTCGTCTGCGTCTGCCGGGACGCGTTCGCGTTCCACTCGCGGATGTCATGCGGAGACGCAACACCGGTGGCCAGTCAGCTTTTGCCGCCCGGCCACCAGTGCATAGCCCGTTACGCCGCGTTCTCCAGCAGCAGCATTCCCGCCCCGGTGTTCGAGATCGGGATGTGATAGTTGCGTGCCAGTTCGGTCACCTTGCCGTTCAGCGCACCGCGCATCGCCAGCCACAGGATGAACTCCGCGCCCTGCGCCCCGGCCTCGCGCACCAGATCGACCGCCGACATCTTCGCCAGTTCTTCCGGCTCGTTGACGATCTTGTCCATGCACATCAGGTCGAACTGCTTGTTGATGAAGCCCGCGCGCCTGCCGTCGAGCTGATGCGACAGCCCGCCCGTGCCCAGGACGACGACCTTCAGGTCCTCTGGGAAGGAGGCGAGC
>JBNKDX010000192.1:0-5059 GCA_050288485.1 Rhodomicrobiaceae bacterium
AAGGACTGCGCGAAATCGAGCTCGCCACGCATGGCCCGCGCGGTGATGCCCGAGATCTTTTCGTGCAGGCCGAGCGCGCCCGCGAGCTCGTCGATCATCTCGTTGTCGATAATCGTCGATTCCATGTCGGCGACGAGCAGCCGCTTGCGGCGCCCCGCAGTGGGCTGGATAAAGGCGTCGACGGCGGCGGCGCCGCGGAGATCGTCAACGGTCTCCCGGGCGTGGGCGAGCGCGGCCTCGCTTTCCGGGCGGAAGGGGATATCGCAGGCTTCTTCCGCCAGCCAGGCGACCGGGCGGCTGTTCGCCAGACTCGCGCGCAGCGTTTCCGCCAGCCCGGCCAGCGGCTCGTGAGCGCCGACGGCAGTGATGAGTGTTACGACATGGGACATGGAAATGGGACTTGAGCCTGCCTTGAAGGACGAAGTTTCCGGAAAGACGGTGATCCTTATCGCAGGCCCGACGGCGAGCGGCAAGTCTGCGCTGGCTTTACGGTTTGCGGAGACGTGCGGCGGCGTGATCGTCAATGCCGATTCCATGCAGGTGTACGCCGAGTTGCGCATCCTCACGGCCCGCCCCTCGGCGGAGGACGAGGCCCGCGCGCCCCATCGCCTTTACGGCCATCGCCCGGCGGCGCAGGGCTATTCGGTGGCGGCGTGGCTCGGCGAGGCGGCGCCGATGATCGCGGAGGCGCGGAACGGCGGCCCGCCGCTGATCGTCACCGGGGGCACCGGGCTTTACTTCAAGGCGCTGCGCGAAGGGCTGTCGCCCGTGCCCGATATCCCCGAGGCGATCCGCAGCCATTGGCGCGCAGAGGCGGCCGCCAGGGGCGCAGCGGCGCTCCACGATATCCTCAGCCAGCGCGACCCGGCGATGGCCGCGCGGCTCAGCCCTACCGATCCGCAGCGCATCGTCCGCGCCCTCGAAGTGCTGGAGGCGACGGGCGTATCGCTGGCGGACTGGCAGCGGCGCGAAGGAACGCCGCTCCTGGCGCCCGGCGAGGCAGCCACGCTGTATGTGTCGCCGCCGCGCGAGGCGCTGTATGCGCGGTGCGATGCGCGGCTTGATGCGATGGTTGCGGCGGGCGCGCTCGACGAGGTGCGTCAATTGAGCGCGCTTCGGCTAGACCCGGCTTTGCCCGCCATGCGGGCGCTGGGGGTACGGCCGTTTCTGGCCCACCTCGCCGGGGAACTCGATTTCGGGGTGGCCTTGGAACAAGCCAAGACCGAGACCCGCAACTACGCCAAACGGCAGCTCACATGGGCGCGACGCAATATGATTACGTGGAAATGCCTTTCAACGCAATAAATGGAAACTTTTCTGTAGTTTCACGCATTTATAATGCTCAGCGTTGACGATCGCGACAACGAGGACTATGTTCTCTCCGGCCCCGCCAGTCGCGGGGCATCCTTATGCCTAATCCCCGACGCCCGGCGGCGTCGGTACGGGCTGTACCCGATATGCGGCGGGGTGGCCGTAAACATCAGGAGTGAACTTCCATGGCTCGCATGATGACCGGCGCGGAGATCGTGCTGGAGGTCCTGGCCGACCAGGGTGTCGAGGATATTTTCGGCTATCCGGGCGGCGCGGTGCTTCCGATTTACGACGAAATCTTCAAGCAGAACCGGGTGCGCCATATCCTCGTACGGCATGAGCAGGGCGCTGCGCATGCGGCTGAAGGTTATGCGCGGTCAACCGGCAAGGTCGGCGTGCTGCTGGTCACCTCCGGCCCCGGTTCGACCAACGCCGTCACCGGCCTGACCGACGCGCTCCTCGACTCCATTCCGCTCGTGTGCATCACCGGCCAGGTTCCGACGCATATGATCGGCAACGACGCCTTCCAGGAATGCGACACCGTCGGCATCACGCGCCCCTGCACCAAGCACAATTACCTCGTCCGCGACGTCAACGACCTCGCGCGCATCCTGCATGAGGCGTTCTACGTGGCGAAGACCGGCCGCCCCGGCCCCGTCGTCGTCGATATTCCGAAAGACGTGCAGTTCGCCAAGGGCAATTATGTCGGCCCGAGCCGCGTCACGCACAAAACCTACCGTCCCCAACTGAAGGGCAACGCGCAGAGCATCCGCGAGGCGGTCGAACTGATGGAGAACGCCAAGCGCCCGGTCTTCTACACCGGCGGCGGCGTCATCAATTCCGGTCCGGCGGCCAGCCAGTTGCTGCGCGAGTTGGTGCAGCTCACAGGCTATCCGATCACCTCGACGCTGATGGGGCTCGGCGCCTATCCGGCGGACGATCAGCAGTGGCTGGGCATGCTTGGCATGCACGGCACCTACGAGGCCAACCTCGCCATGCATGACTGCGACGTCATGATCTGCATCGGCGCGCGCTTCGACGACCGCATCACGGGGCGGCTGGACGCCTTTTCGCCCGGTTCGAAGAAGATCCACGTCGATATCGACCCGTCCTCGATCAACAAGAATGTGAAGGTCGATCTCCCGATCATCGGAGACTGCGCGCATGTGCTCGAAGAGATGCTGCGTGTCTGGCGCGCGCGCTCGCCGCAGGTCGATAAGGCAGCGCTGAAGAAATGGTGGGCGCAGATCGGCGAATGGCGCGCGAGGAAGTCGCTGAAATACAAGCAGCGCACTGACGAGATCATGCCGCAATACGCCATCGAACGCCTCTACGAGCTGACCAAGGACAAGGACACCTACATCACGACCGAGGTCGGCCAGCACCAGATGTGGGCGGCGCAGTTCTACAAGTTCAAGCAGCCCAACCGGCTGATGACGTCGGGCGGCCTGGGCACCATGGGCTATGGCCTGCCCGCGGCGGTGGGCGTGCAGGCGGCGCATCCGTACTCGCTGGTCATCGATATCGCAGGCGAGGCCTCGGTGCAGATGACCATCCAGGAAATCACCACAGCGGTGCAGCACGATCTGCCGATCAAGGTCTTCATCCTCAACAACCAGTATATGGGGATGGTGCGCCAGTGGCAGGAGCTGCTCCACGGGGGCCGCTATTCGCACTCATACAGCCATTCGCTGCCCGATTTCGTCAAGCTCGCCGAGGCGTATCACTGCGTCGGCCTGCGTGCGGAGAAGCCCGCTGAACTCGACGATCTCATCCGCGAGATGATCGAGACGCCGAAGCCGGTTATTTTCGACTGCCGCGTGCACCAGATGGCGAACTGCTTCCCGATGATCCCGTCGGGCGCCGCCCACAATGACATGATCCTCGCCAATGACGACGGCGACGACGACGTCGAATACGAGGTGTCCGACGAGGGCAAGATCATGGTGTGACCGTGGCGTCTGGCGCCGCATCGAGAGTTCCCCCGCAGAAAGAAGCTTCGTCATGGCCGGACGGTTGCGGCCATGGCGGGGCTTTCCGGGAGGATCGCAATTAACTCGCATGAGCTGATTTCACGTAACGTCGTCCCGGCATTTACATCCCAGCTGAGGGGTTTAAAAAATGAACACAGCAACGGCATCCATGAACTCGCCCTATGCGGCGGACACGCATCCAAGCGAGCGCCCCGAACAGCACACGCTGTCGGTCCTGGTCGACAACGAGCCGGGCGTTCTTGCCCGCGTCATCGGCCTGTTTTCCGGGCGCGGCTACAATATCGACTCCCTCACGGTGTCGGAGACGATGCACGAGAAGCACCTGTCGCGCATCACCATCGTCACCACCGGTTCGCCCATGGTGATCGAGCAGATCCGCAATCAGCTCGACCGGCTGGTGCCCGTGCACGGCGTCACCGACCTTACCGTCGTGGGCAATCCGATCGCGCGCGAACTGGCGCTCCTGAAGGTGATGGGCAAGGGCGAGAAGCGCGTCGAGGCGCTGCGGCTGGCCGAGGCGTTCCGCGCGCAGGTCGTCGATGCCTCGACGGAGCATTTCGTCTTCGAGATTACCGGGCGGATCTCCAAGATCGAGCAGTTCATCTCGCTGATGCAGCCGCTCGGGCTTACGGAGGTGGCGCGCACCGGCGTCGCCGCTATCGCCCGCGGCTCCGGCCCGATGTAAAGCGCGGCGGGCGTTCAGCCCGCCAGTTCGCGCGAACGCTTTGCGGCGGCCTCGACGGCCCGGCGCATCAGATCGGCGAGCGGACCAGTCTGGCCGCTGGTTTCTTCACCCATGAGGACGCCAAGCGCTGCCGCTGTCGTTCCGCCCGGCGACGTGACGTTGCGGCGCAAGGTCGCCGGATCAAGGTCCGAGCGGTGCAACAATTCACCCGCGCCCGCCACCGTGACGCGCGCCAGCCGCTCGGCGAGCGGGGCGGGCAGACCGGCGGCGCCGGCGGCCTCGGCGAGGCATTCGGCGAGCAGGAAGACATAGGCCGGTCCAGAGCCGGACACGGCGGTCACCGCATCCATCAGCGCTTCGTCGTCCACCCACACGGTGTCGCCGCCAGCGGTGAGTAACTGCTCGCACGCCTCTGTCTGCGGCTGCGTGACCGCGGAATTGGCGCACAGCGCGGAGATGCCCCGTCCGATGGCGGCAGGCGTGTTGGGCATGGCCCGCACGATCGCCGTCCCGTCCGGGAAATGTTGCGCGATACCAGCAATGGTGCGCCCAGCCATGATCGACAACACGACCGTATCCGGACCGGCCAGCGCCGCGACACCCGGCAGGACATCGTCCATCACCTGCGGCTTGACCGCCAGGAGGATAACCGCGGGAGCTGCTGGCAGCGCGGGCGGCAGGCCGGTGGCGATCCCCGCCCCGGCGATGACTTCGGCGACATCCGGCGGCGCCGACGGCTCCTGCACGAAAATGCGCCCCGGCGCCACGCCTTGAGCCAGCCAGCCCTTCAGCAGCGCGCCCCCCATGCGCCCCGCTCCGACCAGCAGAATTGGTCCATCGCCACTCATGCCTGCCCCTCGGTCTCGAACAAGGCCGTCGCCACCGCGTCCTCGGCGCGCTTGCCAGCCCAGACGACGAACTGGAACGCCTGATAATAGCGCTCGCAGGACTCCAGCGCCGCCTGCAGGAGCGCCTCGCACTGATTGACGGTCGGGTCGGCGCCGTGAAGCATCAGCGAATGGCGGTACAGCAGCACGCCCTCATGCGCCCATAGATCGAAATGCCCGAG
>JBNKDX010000193.1:0-5040 GCA_050288485.1 Rhodomicrobiaceae bacterium
CCATGGAAGCTCGCGCGATCCCCCAGGAAGCAGCCGCCACGCCGAAGCGCTCGCGCTTCACGCTCACAGCCATCAACCGGCGGCGGTGGGAGAATTTCAAGGCCAATCGCCGCGGCTTCTTCAGCCTGTGGATCTTCCTCTTCCTGTTCGTTATCTCGCTGTTCGCCGAGTTCATCGCCAACGACAAGCCGCTGATGGTGTCGTATGACGGTCACCTCTACTTCCCGGTCTTCTACAGCTATCCGGAGACCGCGTTCGGCGGCGAGTTCAAGACCGAGGCCGATTACCGCGACCCCGTCGTCGATGAGCTGATCCACAAGAAGGGCGGCTGGATCCTCTGGCAGCCGATCCGTTATTCCTACCGCACCATCAACCTGAACCTGCCCGAGCCCGCCCCCGCCCGGCCATCGGCCGAGAACTGGCTCGGCACAGACGACCAGGGCCGCGACGTGTTGGCGCGCGTGATTTACGGCTTCCGCCTGTCGGTGTTGTTCGGGTTGACGCTGACCATCTTTTCCTCGGTGATCGGTGTCGCGGCGGGCGCGGTGCAAGGCTATTTCGGCGGCTGGGTCGATCTCCTGTTCCAGCGCTTCATCGAGATATGGACATCGGTTCCGCACCTCTATCTGCTCATCATCATCGCCGCCGTCATCGAGCCGAACTTCTGGATCCTGCTGGGCATCCTGCTGCTCTTCAGCTGGGTGTCGCTCGTCGGCGTCGTGCGCGCGGAATTCCTGCGGGCGCGCAATTTCGAGTACATCACCGCGGCGCGGGCGCTCGGCCTTACGAACATCAAGATCATGTACAAGCACCTGCTGCCGAACGCGATGGTGGCGACGCTGACCTTCATGCCGTTCATTCTCAACAGCTCGATCACGACACTGACCTCACTGGACTTCCTCGGCTATGGCCTGCCGCCCGGCTCGCCCTCGCTTGGCGAGTTGCTGGCGCAAGGCAAGGCCAACCCCAAGGCGCCGTGGCTGGGCCTGACGGCGTTCTTCGTCATCGGTCTGATGCTGAGCCTCCTGATCTTCATCGGCGAGGCCGTCCGCGACGCCTTCGACCCGCGCAAGACGTTCAAGTGATGGAGGGCGGGCGATGAAGAACGGCAATACCCTGGTCGAGGTCAAGAACCTCTCCGTCGATTTCTCCAGCGCGGGTGCCGTGACCCACGCGGTGAAGGGCGTCTCCTTCGACATCCGCCACGGCGAGACGGTCGCGCTGGTGGGCGAATCCGGCTCCGGCAAGAGCGTGACCGCGCTTTCGGTCATGCGCCTCCTGCCCCATCCCGCCGCTTCGCATCCTTCCGGAGAAATCTTCTTCAAAGGCCGCGACGTTCTCAAAATGGGCGAGGACGACATGCGCCACATTCGCGGCAACGACATCGGCATGATTTTCCAGGAGCCGCAGACCTCGCTCAACCCGCTGCACCTCGTCGGACGGCAGGTCGGGGAGATCCTCAAGCTCCATCAGGGCATGGCGAACGGCGCGGCGCGCGCGCGCACCATCGACCTCTTCACCAAGGTCGGCATCCGCGATCCCGAAATGCGCATGCTGACCTACCCGCACCAACTCTCCGGCGGTCAGCGCCAGCGCGTCATGATCGCCATGTCGCTCGCCAACAATCCCGACCTCCTGATCGCCGACGAGCCGACGACGGCGCTCGACGTCACCATCCAGGCGCAGATTCTAACGCTCCTGAAACAGCTCCGCGCTGAGCTGGGTATGTCGATGCTGCTCATCACCCACGATCTCGGCGTCGTGCGCAAGATGGCGGATCGCGTCTGCGTGATGCGCGACGGCGAGATCGTCGAGCGCGGGGGTGTGGAGGATATCTTCGCCAATCCGAAGCATCCCTATACGCAGCACCTCATCGCCGCCGAGCCGAAAGGCGCGCCACCCAAATCGGACACTTCGGCCCCGGTGATCATGGCCGCGGACGATCTCAAGGTCTGGTACCCGACCAAGCGCGGCCTGATGCGGAAGACCGTCGGCCACGTGAAGGCCGTGGACGGGCTGAGCCTGCGCCTGCGCGAGGGCCAGACGCTCGGCGTTGTCGGTGAATCCGGCTCAGGCAAGACCACGCTCGGCCTCGCGCTCCTACGCCTCATCTCCTCGGACGGTCCCATCGTCTATATGGGCCAGCGCATCGACGGCCTGCGCTCCGCACAGATGCGCCCGATGCGCCGCCACATGCAGATCGTGTTCCAGGACCCCTACGGCTCGCTCTCGCCCCGCCTTTCCGTGGGCCAGATCATCGAAGAGGGGCTCATCATCCAGAACCCGAAGATGCGCCCGGAGGAACGCCGCGAGCGCGTGTCGAAGGCGATGACGGAGGTCGGCCTCGATCCTGCGACGCAGGACCGCTATCCGCATGAATTCTCCGGCGGCCAGCGCCAGCGCATCGCCATCGCCCGCGCCATGGTGCTGGAGCCGAAATTCGTCATGCTCGATGAGCCGACCAGCGCGCTGGACGTGTCGGTGCAGGCCCAGATCGTAGATCTCCTGCGCGATTTGCAACGGCGGCACCGGCTGGCCTTCCTGTTCATCAGCCACGACCTTAAAGTGGTGCGGGCGCTGGCCAACGACGTCATCGTCATGCGGAACGGCAAGGTCGTGGAGGAAGGCCCGGCAGCCGACATCTTCGCGTCTCCCAAGACCGAGTACACCCGCGCACTCATGACCGCAGCCTTCGAACTGGAGGAGCGGGGCGGGGGTGCCGTGTCGGTCTGACGCGCCGCGCTGGAAATCACCGCGCCACGCCGTATCATAGCCATGACGTGCTCGCGTGCGGCCTCCCGAGGCGGACGCGGGCTGGGCTGGGAAATTTCAGGTGCGGGATTGTAGGGCGCTGCGACAGGAGCAAAGTCCCGGGGGGGCGTCTGTGGCCGAGGACGACGGCGTCCTCGCGCGTCGCGTTGCGTCCGGCGACCGGCTGGCCTATGCCGCGCTCGTGCGCCGCCATCTGCCGTCGCTCCTGGCGGTGGCGCGGCGCATGCTGGGCAATGCCGCCCACGCCGAGGACGCCGCGCAGGACGCGCTGTTGAGACTGTGGACGCACGCGGCGAGCTACGACCCCGCGAAAGCCCGGCTCTCCACCTGGATGACGCGGATCGTGATAAATCTTTGCCTCGACAGGCTCAGACGGCGGCAGGAAGCGCCCTTGCCGGACGATTTCGACATGGCGGCGCCGCCGCGGCAGGAGCAGGCGCTGCAGCGCGATCAAACCGCAGCGCGGGTGGAGGCTGCCTTGCAGGCGCTCCCCGAACGGCAGCGGACGGCGCTGGTGCTGTGTCACTATGAGGAGATGAGCATGGCGGAGGCCGCAAACGTGATGGAAACGACGGTCGAGGCTGTGGAATCGCTGCTCGCGCGGGCGCGGCGCGGCCTCAAGCGGGAACTGGAGCCGGAGTGGCGATCTCTTCTTGCCGACGACAACGGTGAATGACAGGTTGACCCGTGAATGCGGGGAAGTGGATGGCGACCATGGACGAGAAAAAGAAACACGACGCAGAACTTGCGGAGCTTGAGGCGGTCCTGGAGACGCTGGGCGCGAGGCCGGAACGCTGGCCGCCGGATCAGCGTGCAAGGCTCATGACGCTGGTGGGAAGCGACGTGCGGGCGGCTCAGGCGTTCTCCGAGGCGAAGGCGTTGGACCGACTTCTCGGCATGGCGCCGGACGGCGGCGTGGCGGGCGCGGGGTTCGAAGCGCGCATTCTGGCGGCGGCGGGCCATACGCCGCAGGCGCATCGGCCGTTCGCAGTGGTGGGTGGCGCTGACAGTGCGCGCAGGCGCTCCGCAGATGCCTCCGGCAGCGGCGTCCAGCGGAGGTGGCAAGCCCTGGCGCTTCTGGCGGCGTCGCTCCTGCTCGGGGTCTTCATCGGCTTGTCGGGCAGCGCCATTCCGGTGCTTCAGGATCTCAGCATCGTGGCCGTTGCCGAGGGCGCCGGGGGCTGGGGACTTGGCGGTGCGCTGTTCGCTCCCGACAGTGTGAGCGGGCTGGTGCAGCTATGAGCCGGGATGAAACAGCCTCTGCCGTCGTCGTCCGGCGCGCCCCGCGCTGGATGTGGGTGCTGATGGTCCTCTCGCTGGCGGTGAACGTGCTCGTGGCAGGCGTTGTGCTGGGGAGCGCGTGGGCGGTGCGCCGGGGCGGTTTCTGGGATACGCCGGTGGCGATCGGACGCCTCGTCCGGTTCATGGGCGGTCTCTCGCCCGAACGCCGCGCCGAGCTTCGCGCCGTTTTCGCCGAGCACAGGGTTCGCCTCCGCCCGTTCTGGATCGAGGTTCGCCAGACCCGGCGCAAGCTCGCGCGCATGATTGCCGCGGGCGGCTATTCGCGGGAAGAGTTGAGCGCCGCGCTCGACGATCTGGCGGCCAAGGAGGCGAAGGCGCGGGAAGCGTCGCGGCCGATGGTGCTGGCGCTGCTGGCGAAGCTGCGTCCCGGCGAGCGGCTCCATTTCCTCAGCGTGTTCATGCCCTTTCTGGACAACGTTCAGAACCACCCTGAAATCATGTGGCAATAGCGGGGCAGCGGGGACGGTCCGGCGGGTGTCTCGCCGCCGGGGTGCATTTACTGTCCGGCAGTGCTCAGCCTCGCGCCCGCCTCGTCGAACGCCGCCGCCATTTCGCGGGCGCCGGGGAGCCTGGCCTGCCCCTCCATTCGCCTCGCGGTGGCGTCCAGGAGCGTCGCGGCGACGTTGTTGCGGATGACCACCGGATTGCGCTCGTAGCCGCGGCGCTGAAAGAAATTCGACGTCGGAACCTTGCCGCGTATGTCCTCGGGCAGCATGACGATATCCAGCCCGCTGCCGTCGCCCATCAGGTTCATCATCTCCAGTTCGGCGGCCGAAAGTACGCCGTCGTGCCCCTTCACCTTCGCGAACTCCAGCGAATCCAGGAGCTTTTGCGTCTGCAGCAGCGGGCCGATGTCGATGTCGAGGTTGAGCGCGTGCGTGGCCATGCCTTTGGGGGTGTGCGCCAGCTTCACGTGCCTGGACCAGCGGTTGGGAACCGAGCGTGTGAAAGCGATCATACGGCGCA
>JBNKDX010000194.1:0-5016 GCA_050288485.1 Rhodomicrobiaceae bacterium
CTCGAAGTGAAGGAAGGGAGCAGCAACTCGTTGAGCGAGTGGATGGAGTCCTATCTTGCCGACTATTTCGCGGGCTTTGGCGACGGCCTGCCGCCCCCCGGCCTTTACGACCGGATCCTGCGCGACGTCGAAAGCCCGCTCATCACGGCGTCGCTGGCGGCGACGCGCGGCAATCAGATCAAGGCGGCCGAGCTTCTCGGGCTCAACCGCAACACGCTGCGCAAGAAGATCAAGGACCACCGTATCCGCATCGTGCGCACGCCCGCCTGACCGGCGCTCCGGCGGGAGGTGCGGCGAAATGACCACAGACGGCCGGAACGGCCCGCTGCGGACGGAGTGTCAACACGTCAGGCGTGAGGAAGATTACGCATCCAGAACAGTTCTTTCGGCAGAACTGTTTATAGTGGTCCCGCCGTCACAATTTTTCCGCAGTCCTTGTTGAATCTGTTTCCCAATTGCCACAGGGTGTTTATGGTGCACCACTCGTGTTGCGTCGGCAACAGGCGCGACGCAGGAGGGATTTTTCATTGGCGGAGCTGTTGTCCTCACTTCGGACGCGCTGGGATGCGTCGCGGCTCAAGGCGGCTTTCGGCCTTGGGATGAAGCGCTGCGCCGTCGCCGCGGCGCAACTCGCCGCCTGGGTGCGCGCAGCCGGAGGCGCGGCCGGTTCCGGCGCAGCCTCATCCGCCCAGGCCCAGGCATCCGCCGCATGGACCGGTTTCAGCCGCCGCGTCGCTGCAGGCGGCGCCGGCCTGCGCAACCGCATGCGGATCACCGCCGCGCCCCTCGGCACGCCCTTCGACGACGACAGCCCGGGGGGCAGGCGCAAAGGCCGCCGCATGTTCCGCGCGGGCCTCGCGCTCGCCGTGCTGTCACTCGGCTGGGGCCTGCTGACATTCGTGCTGGCCAATGTCGTGCCGATCACCCGCGACGTGCTCGGCGTCATCTTCATCGTGAGCGTCGTGCTGGTGCTGGCGATGATTACGCTGGTGGCCTGGCAGATCGTCGGCCTCTGGCGGGCGCGGGCAAAGAAACAGGCGGGCGCCGGACTGCATGTGCGCATCGTCAGCCTGTTCGGCGTCGTAGCGATATTGCCCGCGATCCTGCTCGCCGTATTCGCCACGATCTCCATCGACCGCGGCATCGACCAGTTTTCGCGGCGCACGAGAGCCATCATCGAGCAGTCGGTCGGCGTCGCCAAAGCTTACCTCAACGAGCACGGCAAGATCATTCGCGCGCTCGGCCTCAGCATAGTTCGCGAGCTTGAGGCCAATGCTCAGCTCATGCACGACAATCCGGACGCCTTCCGCATGTACGCCGCGGCGCTGGCGCTCGAACGCCGCGTGCCGTTCGCCTATCTCGTCGATGCCCAGGGACGTCCGGTCACCGAGCTGACGAATACGCTGGGCATGACCTATATCGCGCCGTCTGCGGAGCTTTATGAGACCGCAAACCAGGGCCAGTTCAGCGGCATCATCAGCTTCGAGGAACCCGACAGCGGCGCGCGGGGGCTGAAGAAGCTCGCCAATCTGGACAATCTCTATCTGTACATCCGCTTTCCCGTCAATCCGACGGTCAGCGAGCACATGCGGCGCACCCGGGAGAAGCTGGAAGAATACAACGCCCTGGAGCAGCGCAAGGGCGGCGTGCAGATGGCCTTCGCGATCATGTACATCCTCATCGCCATGACGCTGCTCCTGGCCGCCATCTGGATCGGCCTGTCCTTCGCCAACCGGCTGGTGGCGCCGATCCGGCGTCTCATCGGCGCGGCGGAGGACGTGTCGCGCGGCGATCTCACCGCCGCCGTCAGGGTCGAGAGCGCGCGCAGCGACATGGGCCGCCTTTCCATGACCTTCAACCGGATGACGGCCGAACTGCGCAACCAGCGCAACGCGCTGATGGGGGCGAACGCCACACTCGACGAGCGGCGGCGCTTCATGGAGGCGGTGCTTTCGGGCGTAACGGCGGGCGTAATCGGCGTGGACGCCAAGGGGATCATCACGCTCGTCAATTCCTCGGCGACGCTTCTTTTGCATCGCGAGGAACACGAGTTGACCGGTAAGCCGATCGAGGAAGCGATCCCGGAATTTGCGGCTATCGCGGCCAAGGCGCCCAAACATTCGCGCGTCGCCGTGCAGTCGCAGATCACGTTCCGCCGCGAAGGCTCGGATCAGACCTTCTCCGTCCGCGTGACGCAGGAAGGCGCAGGCCGTCAGAATTACGGCTTCGTCATCACGTTCGACGACATCACCGAACTGGCCGTGGCGCAGCGCACGAGCGCATGGGCCGACGTCGCCCGGCGCATCGCCCACGAGATCAAGAACCCGCTGACGCCGATCCAGCTTTCCGCCGAGCGCATCCGCCGGAAATACGGCGCGCACATCACTGCCGACCGCGAGGTTTTCGACCGCTGCACCGACACCATCATCCGCCATGTCGGCGATATCGGGCGCATGGTCGATGAATTCTCGTCTTTCGCGCGCATGCCGAAGCCGGTGTTCGAACAACAAGACATCGGCAGTCTCGTCCGCGAGGCGGTCATTCTCTTCCAGATGAGCAATTCGGACGTCACTTATGTCATCGACGTGCCGGATACCCCTTTCATCATCGAATGCGACCGGGGCCTATTGACGCAAGCCGTCACGAATCTGGTAAAAAATGCCGGCGAGGCGATAGTCTCGGCAAAGTCCTCCGGTCAAAAGAGCGAAGACTATCACGGGCGGATTACAGCCAGCGTGCGCGCGGCTGCCGGCCAGTGCATCATCGAAGTGACCGACAATGGCTGCGGCCTGCCCGTGGAGAACCGGGCGCGGCTGATCGAGCCGTATGTGACAACGCGCCAGAAAGGCACCGGCCTCGGCCTCGCGATCGTGCAGCGCATCGCCGAGCAGCATGGCGGTACGTTCGAACTCGACGACGCCTTCAGCGATGCGGGCGAGGTGACCGGCGCGGTGGTGAGACTTACGTTGCCGGTGGCCCGTGGAGCCGGGGCGGCCGAAATCATCGAAGTTCCGGGTCAGCGCCCCACGGAAAGCGCTGACGAACAGGCGAAACACCGCCTTGACGGCGGAAACGAGGGAGTGAGCTATGGCGTCTGACATCCTGATCG
The DNA here is from genome assembly GCA_050288485.1 of Rhodomicrobiaceae bacterium. Taxonomy (GTDB): domain Bacteria; phylum Pseudomonadota; class Alphaproteobacteria; order Rhizobiales; family Rhodomicrobiaceae; genus JARRLC01. Next base: position 3,110 of record JBNKDX010000194.1, read on the forward strand.
TGGACGACGAGGCCGACATCCGCGAACTGGTCTCCGGTCTTCTCGAGGACGAAGGTTACACGACGCGCCTCGCCAAGGACAGCGACGAAGCTCTGGCCGCGATCGAGGAACGGCGTCCGTCGCTGATCATTCTCGATATCTGGCTGCAGGGCTCGCGCCTGGACGGCCTGGAAGTGCTCGCGAACGTCAAGCGCCAGCACCCCGAGCTGCCGGTGGTCATCATCAGCGGGCACGGCAACATCGAGACGGCCGTCGCCGCCATCAAGCGCGGCGCCTACGATTACATCGAGAAGCCGTTCAAGGCCGACCGCCTCGTGCTGATCACCCAGCGCGCCCTGGAAACGTCGAAGCTCAAGCGCGAGAATCGCGAGCTGAGAGAGCGCAGCGCCTATGGCACCGAACTGGTCGGCCGCTCCAGCGTCATCAATCACCTGCGCCACATGATCGAGAAGGTGGCGCCCACCAACAGCCGCATCATGATTTCCGGCCCGTCGGGGGCGGGGAAGGAGCTGGCGGCGCGCGTGCTGCACGCTTCGTCGGCGCGGGCAAGCGGGCCGTTCGTGGCCGTCAACGCCGTGGCCATGGCGCCGGACCGGGTCGAGACCGAGTTCTTCGGCACTGAGGAGAACGGCGGCGTCGCGCGCAAGGTCGGCGCACTCGAGGAGGCGCATGGCGGCACGCTCTATATCGACGAAATCGCCGACATGCCGCTGGAAACGCAGGGCAAGCTCCTGCGCGTGCTGGTCGAACAGCGATTCCAGCGTGTCGGCGGCGGGCCGAAGGTGCAGGTGGATGTGCGCGTGGTGTCGTCCACCAGCCGCGACCTCGAACGCGAAATGGGGGCCGGGCGCTTCCGGCAGGATCTTTTCCACCGCCTCAATGTGGTGCCGCTGAAGGTGCCGAGCCTCGCCGAGCGCCGGGAGGATATCCCCGAGCTGGTGGAGCATTTCGTCCGCCAGATCACGCTGGCCAGCGGTCTGCCGCCGCGCCGCATTGGCGACGACGCCATGGCGGTGCTGCAGTCCCACGAGTGGCCGGGCAACGTCCGCCAACTCCGCAACATCGTCGAGCGCCTCATGATCATGACCGGAGGCGACCCGGAGGCGGTCATCACCGCATCGATGCTGCCCGAGGATATCGGCTCGAATGTGCCCCTCTCGCCGGGCGGAGCGGGGGGCGAACACCTGATGTCGCTTCCTCTCCGGGACGCCCGCGAAATATTCGAGCGCGAATATCTGATGGCGCAGATCAACCGCTTCGGCGGCAATATCTCGCGCACCGCCGAATTCGTGGGCATGGAACGCTCGGCGCTGCATCGCAAGCTGCGCGCGCTCGGCGTCAACTCCAACGAGCGGACGCCCGACGTCCGCCATTAGAGCCGGGTGAGTACCATCATGGCGCGGCATGCGCGGGGCGGGCGCCGTCTGCCATTTCGGGCCAGGAGCGGGGACCGTCTTCATGGGGTGGCCACGAGAGCTTTCCCCGCCGGGTTAATCGTCTTGCAGGGGGACGGCCGTTGTGCAATTTCTTGCACACTAAAACCGACGTCTGGTCCGTGCCGCAAGCAGCGCGATGAAGCAGCCGCCGTTTCGGCGCCGGGGACAGGCCGGGGGACCAAAGCCAAGGGATGACGAATGACGCGCGCCGTCTATGTCAACGGATCGTATGAGCCGTATGCGACGGCCGCCGTTCATGTCGAGGACCGGGGGTTTCTGTTTGCTGACGGCGTCTACGAGGTCTGCGAGGTTCGCGGCGGGTGCCTGATCGACGAGCGTCTGCATGTCGACCGGCTCTTGCGTTCGCTCGACGCGCTCAGGATCGCCAGCCCAATGAGCAGGCGCGCGCTCGGTGTCGTGCTGAGGGAAACCGTGAGGCGCAATCGTGTGCGTAACGGTTATGTCTACCTT
>JBNKDX010000195.1:0-5008 GCA_050288485.1 Rhodomicrobiaceae bacterium
GGTGTGAAAAAACGCATTCACCGGCCGGTGCGCCGCCGCCTCCGGCGCTGCGGCGCGGGCGTGAAGCCGGGAATGGCGCGGTTGCCCGCGCGTCCCTTACTTTTTCTTCTTAGCAGAAGGCTCGCCGCGCTTGGCATCGTCCTTTGCCTCTCCGGCGTCCTTGCCCGCCGCGCCGGCCTTCGCCGCCTCCGCGGCCGCAGCCTCGGCCGCGATCAGCTTCTTCAATTCCGGATCGAGAATCTCGATCTTCGCCGCGCCGCGCATATCGCGGACGGTGGATTGCAGCTTCGCCTGAACCAGCGACGCGGTGATCTGGTCCTTGACCTCCTCGAAAGCCGGCGGCTTGCGGTCCCGCTTGTCTTCGATCTTGATGAGATGCCAGCCATACTGGGTCTGCACCGGGGCCGAGATTTTGCCCTTCGCCAGCGCGAAGGCGGCTTCCTCGAACGGTTTCACCATCTGGCCTCGCGTGAAATAGCCCAGATCGCCGCCGCCAGCGCCGCCCCGGTCCTGTGAATGCTTCTTGGCCAGTTCCCCGAAGTCGCCACCGTCCTTCAGCTCCTTGGCGATCTTCTTCGCCTCGTCCTCGGTCGTAACCAGGATGTGGCGGGCCCGAATTTCCTGCTGGACCGGGATGTTCTTCACGCGGTCGTTGTAAAGTGTCTCGGCGGCTTTCGTGGTCACTGCGTCGCGAACCTTCTTCTCGAAATAGACGTCACGCAGGGCGCGCAGGCGATAATACTTCATGCGGGCGTCGAAATCCGGACCCGCGCCCAGCTTGGCCTTCTCGGCGGCCTCCGCCATCAGATGCGCCTCGGTGAGATATTCGACGAGAACGCGGCGGCGGTTCTCCGGCGCCACGCCCGCGAGTTCCTGGCCGATCTCGGCCTCGGCGAAAGCCAGTTCGGATTCGGTGATGTCGATGCCGTTAACCTTGGCCAGAACGGTGTCCGGGTCCGGCACCGCCCAGGCGGGGGCCGCGAAGGCGAAGGCCGCGGCAAGCAATGCCACAGATGCTAGTGGTTTCACGGTTTTAGATCCTCCCGGTTGTATGGATGCCGTCGTGGAACGTGCGAAATGGTGGCCAGAAAATTGTGCTCTGGATGCGGCGCTTAGCCCGGCTCCTCTTTAGCGCTCCCTGGCCACGCACGCAAAGAAATCGTCAAGCCGTTATCTAAAATCCACCGGGATGCCGCGCGCGCCGCCGATGGCGCGTTGACAAGGGCAGACGCCGCTCTTATCTGTGAATTCGCGAATTCGCCGGCGAGAAACAGACGCAAGTTGAGCGTGGACAACCTCCGCCGATCATCGTTTCTAAGAAGCAGAATGACGATCAAGCGGCCTTCGGTTGTTCTGAGAGCCGGCGTTCAACACTTTATCCGCCAGTCAGCCCGATGAAGGCTGGCCGGAGCGTTTTTGGCCGTCCGGGACGCGGGTGCGGCGAAAAAACGCGGCGACTCAATGAACTGGAGCCCGGTCGCTGCGCACGAACAGGGTAGCTGCTCCAGGCGAAACGAGGCATTGCAATGGTATCTCTGGCCACCCTGGCGACCAAATTCTTCGGCACCTCGAACGATCGCAAACTGAAGGTTTATGATGGGGCGGTGGCCGCCATAAACGCGCTGGAGCCCGAAATCTCCGCTCTTTCCGATGAGGCTCTGCGGGGGCGCACAGCCGAGTTCCGCGAGCAGCTTGCCGCGGGCAGGGCGCTCGATGATCTGCTCGTCCCCGCCTTCGCAACCGTTCGGGAGGCGGCCAAGCGCGCGCTCGGCCAGCGCCATTACGACGTCCAGTTGGTTGGCGGCATGGTCTTGCATGGCGGCAACATCTCCGAGATGAAGACCGGCGAAGGCAAGACGCTCGTCGCCACGCTGCCGGTCTACCTGAACGCGCTTACCGGGCGCGGCGTTCATGTCGTGACCGTGAACGACTATCTGGCCAGACGCGACTCCGAATGGATGGGCGCCGTCTACCGCTTCCTCGGCATGTCGGTGGGCGTCATCCTGCATGAACTTGAGGACGAGCAGCGGCGCCAGGCTTACGGCTGCGACATCACCTACGGAACCAATAACGAGTTCGGCTTCGACTATCTCCGCGACAACATGAAGTACTCCACCGCCGACATGGTGCAGTTCGGCGGACGCCCGCCGGAGCTTGCCGGGCATTATTACGCCATCGTCGACGAGGTGGACTCCATTCTCATCGACGAAGCGCGCACGCCGCTCATCATTTCCGGCCCCGTCGAAGACCGCTCGGACCTCTACAATTCCATCGACACGGTCATCCCGGAACTGGCGGCCGAGGATTTCGAACTCGACGAAAAGCAGCGCTCCGTCAATCTGACCGATGCCGGCAACGAGCATGTCGAGGACCTGCTGCGCTCGCGCGGCGTGCTCAGCGAGAAAACCTCGCTCTACGATATCGAGAACGTCTCGCTCGTTCACCACGTCAACTGCGCTCTGCGCGCCCACAAGCTCTTCCTGCGCGACCGTGATTACATCGTTCGCAAGGGGCAGGTGGTGATCATCGACGAATTCACTGGCCGCATGATGGAGGGCCGCCGCTACTCCGAAGGTCTGCATCAGGCGCTGGAAGCCAAGGAGCATGTCGAGATCCAGCCGGAGAACCAGACGCTGGCCTCCGTCACCTTCCAGAACTATTTCCGCCTCTATGAGAAGCTCGCGGGCATGACCGGCACGGCGCTGACCGAAGCGGGCGAGTTCATGGACATCTACAAGCTCGACGTGCTCGAAGTGCCGACCAACCGGCCGATGATCCGCAACGACCATCACGACGAGGTCTATCGCACCGCGCGCGAAAAAAACGTCGCCATCATCGAAGTCATCAAGGATTGCCGCGAGCGCGGCCAGCCGATTCTCGTCGGCACGACCTCCATCGAGAAATCCGAAAAGCTGTCCGAAGATCTCGGCAAACTGAAGATCCCGCACCAGGTGCTCAACGCCCGCTACCACGAGCAGGAAGCCTTTATCATCGCACAGGCGGGTGTGCCGGGCGGCGTGACGATCGCCACCAACATGGCGGGCCGCGGCACGGACATCCAGCTCGGCGGCAACGTGGACATGCGGCTGAAGACGTGGCTGACGGAGCAGGAAACGAGCGGCGCCACACCATCGGAGGCGGAGATCGCCGCAAAGCGCGCCGAAATTCAGGCGGAAGTGGCGGAGAAGAAGGAGCAGGCGCTGAAAGCGGGCGGCCTTTATGTCGTCGGCACCGAGCGCCATGAATCCCGGCGTATCGACAATCAGCTCCGCGGCCGCTCCGGGCGCCAGGGCGACCCGGGCGACTCCAAGTTCTACCTGTCGCTCGAAGACGATCTGATGCGCATCTTCGGCTCCGACCGTATGGACGGCGTGCTGCGCCGCCTCGGCCTGGAGGAGGGCGAGGCCATCATCCATCCCTGGATCAACCGCGCGCTGGAAAAGGCGCAGCAGAAGGTCGAAGCGCGCAACTTCGACATGCGCAAGAACATTCTCAAATTCGACGATGTGATGAACGACCAGCGCAAGGTCATTTTCGAGCAGCGCATCGACCTGATGCACAAGGACGACGTCAGCGATATCGTCGCCGATATGCGTCACGAGGTCGTCGAGGACATCGTCGCCGGCCACATCCCGCCGCACGCCTATGCCGAGCAGTGGGATACGGAGGGTCTGCAGACGGCTGTGCAGGAGATTTTTAACCTCGATCTGCCCATCGCCGAATGGGCGAAGGAAGAGGGGATCGCCGATCAGGAAATCCGCCACCGCCTGCAGGAGAAGGTGGACGCCGCGGCGGCGCGCAAGGTCGCCGAACTCGGCCCGGAGATCATGCGCCAGGCCGAAAAGGCCGTGCTGCTCCAGACGCTCGATCATCTGTGGCGCGAGCATCTCATCATGCTGGAACATCTGCGGCAGGCCGTGGGCTTACGCGGCTACGCCCAGCGCGACCCGCTCAACGAATACAAGAGCGAAGGCTTCACACTGTTCGAAAGCATGCTGTCGCGCCTGCGTTTCGCTACGACCGAGCATCTCATGCATGTGCAACTCGCGCCCGATGAGGAATTCTCCATGGAGATGGAGGAACTGCCGGAGATGCACGCCCATCATGTCGATCCGCTCACTGGCGAGGACGAGTTCGAGATGGCCGGGGCGGGGGCGGCGTCCGGCAGGGCGAGGGCGAACGGGCGCGCGCGGTCCGCACCGGTGCGCAGCCGTAACGCGGCAGCGTCGAGAGACCCGAACAATCCGGAAACGTGGGGCAAAGTCGCGCGCAATGCGGCCTGCCCGTGCGGCTCGGGCAAGAAATACAAGCACTGCCACGGCGCGTTTGTGAGCTGACGGGCGCGTTCCCGCCGAACGGGCCGTTTCCGCGTGACAGTGTGAGCGACCGGGGGGCCTTTATGGGGCTCACCGCGCGCCGCGCCTTACCTGACAGAGGCGGTCAATCGAGATTGCGCGGCTGCTTTTCCGGTAGCGGCACCGGCGCGTCTGTATTTGCCGTGCCGGTCTCCTCACCCAGCAATTCGGGGCGGTATTCGAAATGGAGCGTATCATAATGATACCATTTCGCGCCCCAGATGAAGCCGTGCTTCTCGAAGATGGCCGCAATCGCCCACGGCACGCGGTTGCGGTACCGGTAACGGCCTTTGCGCCACCTCCAGTAGTCGCCGAACTTGCCGTTGATGTCGATGGCGATACCGTAAGCGTGGCCGCTGAGACGGCGCGTTCCGGCAATCTCGCGGCAGTTGTAAGTTCCGCCGATGGGCTGAAGATAGGGCATCATATCGGCAGGGAGTTCATCCAGCTCGTTCGAGACCGCCTGGAGTTTTTCGGCCACGCCATTAATTGACGTTATCCGGATCTTCTTGCCTCCGTGCTTGGGCAGCCACAGCACTGTCGCCAGTTTCTTTCGGACCTCGCCCTTGCGGCAGTCCCCATACATCTTGAGAAAAAAGGGCTGGTTGCGAAAACGGCCGGGATCGAAATCCGGCTCGGGATCGTTGAGCACC
>JBNKDX010000196.1:0-4954 GCA_050288485.1 Rhodomicrobiaceae bacterium
CGTTCTTCCTCCCCGTGCTCCTGGCCACCATCCTTACGCCCGCCATCATCAATATGCGGGCGGCTCTGCGCGAGAACGGCGCCTATTTCACTCTGCCACCGGAATCTCGACAGGACGCCACGACTTCGCCATCTGGCCGGGCGGCTGCGGGGAATCGAGGAACGCAGGACCGTTCAGCCCCATAAAACGGCGGATGGCGGCGGCGCTGGCGTGGCGCAGCTCGCGCGGCATCGGCCTACCCGCCAGAGCGTCGGCCTCGTCGAAACGCCCCTCCATGGCGAGAGCGAGAGCCAGATTGCGGGTCATCCTCTGCCGGTGCGCGGGTTTGATCAGCGGTGAGGCAAGCGCGTGATGCAGGAGCGCCACCGCCTCTTCGGGTTTGCCATCCAGCAGACAGCTCACCGCCAGATTGTTGAGCGCAACCGCGTTGCCGCCAGAGGTCGCGCGGGCGCGCGCCAACGCTCTGCGGCCCTCCCCGGTCCGGCCGCTGCGGCTGTCGAGCACACCCAGCGCCGAAAGCGCGCACCAGTCGTCCGGCACGGCCGCAGTGACGTCTTTCAGCAGGCGGGCGGCCAGCGCATGGTCGCCGTTGATCAGCGCGAGCCGTCCATAGGCGGAAGCCACCGCCGGATTGTGAGGGAAACGGCGATAGGCGCCCGCCGCGACAGCCATCGCCGCTGCATTTGCCCCAGCAGCGCGCAGCGCTTCTGCGGCGCGGAGCGCAGCGTCAGGCGTCTCGTGTACGGCGTTTTCGGCTGTGGTCTCCGGGGGAGGCCGGTAAGACTGGCTGGCTGTGTCGCTACCGTCGCAGGACGCCATCGCGCCCGCGGCGGTGCAGAGCAGGAGCAGCGATCTTATTATTGTACGCATTGGCGGCCCCCCGAATGGTTTATAATGCATTGAGCCAGATTCCGGGGCGTCATAAATAAGTAAAATCAAGGGAGTTGCGCCGTTATGCGCAGATAATGGTCCAACATGGCGTTCGTACCTATAGGTATTGTCAGGGATTGATCCGCGGCTCTGCTTTCGCCAGCTCACCCCATTCGGCCATGGCGGGCAGGCTCATCAAAGTGTTACGGTAGCGCGCGGCCGCGCCATCGTCGCCGAATGCAGCCAGATCGGCGGAATAGCTATGAAAACGGCTCGCAACGGGAGCGTAAATGGCGTCGGCGGCGCTGAAGTCGCCAAAGAGAAAATCGCCTTCGCTGCCGAAGCGCGCGCGGCAGTCCCGCCAGATCGCGACGATGCGCCGAATATCGGCCTGCGCCTGCCCGCTCGCGGTTGGGAAGGGGTGGACGTTCATGAAGTCCATCGGCAGTTCTTCACGCAGCGCCGCGAAACCGCTATGCATTTCGGCGGAGACGGACCGCGCCACCGCCTGCGCCTCTTGCGCCTCGGGCCATACCTGCTTGCTGGGATGCGCATCGGCGATAAACTCACAGATCGCCAGACTGTCCCAGACGAGCAGGCCGTCAGCCTTGAGAACGGGAACCTTGCCGGACGGCGAATGGCGGAGTATGGCGGCCTTCGTCTCCGGTGTGCGCAGCGGGATGAGGTTTTCCCGAAAGGGAATGCCGAGCATCTTGAGCAGCAGCCACGGCCGCAGGCTCCAGGACGATATCCTCCTGGACCCGATCACAAGCTCGTAATTATCAGTCATGGGACCTGTTCCTCCGCGATCAACACAAATAAATAAGAAAAAATTCCAGAATCACTGCAAAGAAGAACCCATGATCAACATGATCGATGAAATATCCCGGCAAATCGCCGCGCTCTTCCTGGATGCCAAGACGGCGGCGGCTACCCGCCCGATCTATCCGCTCGCCAGCCTAGACGCAGGCGATGGCGGCGCGCAAGAGCTTGAAGAGCGCCACCTCGCGTGGCTCAAGGCGACCGAGTTCCGGCCGCGTCCCGGAAGCTGGGCGCTGCTGCCGGACGGAGCCGGTATCGAGGGGGCGGTGTTCGGAGCGGAGAAGGATGCCGCGGAGGCGAATCCGCTCGCGCCGGGCCTTCTGCCGTCCATGCTGCCCGCAGGCGATTATCATTATGCCTGGACGCCTGAGCGGCCGGACGTCGCCGCGCTGGCCTGGGCGCTGGGCAGCTACGCCTTCCGCAATTATCAGGCGGTGGAAGCGCATGGGCCGAGGCGTCTGCGGCTGCCGCCCGGCGTGGCGAAAGAAAGCATCACCGCGATCGCCAGCGCGGTCTGGCTCGCGCGCGATCTCATCAACACGCCCGCCAACGATCTCGGTCCGAGCGAGCTGGCGGCCGCCGTGAGGACTGCGGCGGAGGCTTTCGGCGCGGAGTGCGAGGCAATCGTGGGCGACGATCTCATCGCGCGGAACTTTCCGCTCGTCCATGCCGTCGGCCGCGCGAGCAAACGGGTTCCGCGCCTCATCGACATGACATGGGGCGAGGCGGACGCGCCGAAGGTCACGCTGGTCGGCAAGGGCATCTGCTTCGACACCGGCGGGCTCGACATCAAACCCGGCTCGGCCATGCTCCTGATGAAAAAGGACATGGGCGGCGCGGCGACGGCGCTGGCCCTGGCGGTCATGATCATGAGCGCGAAGCTGCCGGTGCGTCTGCGTCTGATCATCCCGGCGGCGGAGAACGCGATTTCGGGCGAGGCGCTGCTGCCGGGCGACGTGGTCACGAGCCGCGCCGGGCTGACGGTCGAGATCGGCAACACCGACGCCGAGGGGCGGCTGGTGCTGGCCGATGCGCTCGCTCTCGCCGATGCCGAGGCGCCCGATTATCTCATGACCTTCGCCACGCTCACCGGTGCGGCACGCATCGCGCTCGGTCCCGATCTGCCGCCGTTGTTCTCTACCGATTCAGCCCTTGCGGAAAAACTGATCGCGGCAGGCAGCCGGACCGGCGATCCGATGTGGCGCCTGCCGTTCTGGCATGCTTATGATGCGCTCCTGGAAAGCAAGGTCGCCGATCTCAACAACGTCTCGCAGGAACCGTTTGCAGGGGCCGTCATGGCGGCGCTTTTCCTCAAGCGTTTCGTGAAGAAGGCGCGGCGCTACGCGCATTTCGACATTTACGGCTGGACACCGAAACCGCAGGCCGCCAAGCCTTTCGGTGGCGAGCCGCAATGCGCGAGGGCGGTTTTCGAGTATCTTTCGTCGAATCCCGAAACGACGGGATGCCCGGCGGGACAAAAGAAGAAGCAGCGTGGGGTCAAACAGTAGGCCGCACGGGATCAGGAAGGCAGATATAGCAGCAATGAACCAGGGCAAGCTCGATCCGCGACGGCATGTCTATCGCGAGGACATGGCGGCGATCTCGCTGAAGGATCAAGTCAAAGCGCATCGCTATGTGCAGGGCGAATTGCGGCAGGTCGTGGCGGCGTCGGCGCCGCTGCGTGTCGTGCCGCGTTTCGATGCGCCGCTGGGCACCGAAGCGCTAGCGGGCGAACTCGCCACCATTTACCACATCGAGGAAGGCTGGGGCTGGGTGCAGCTTGCGGCCGACAATTACGTCGGTTACATGCCGGTCAACTGCATCTCGACGATGATCGAGGAGCCGACGCACTGGGTTACGTCGCGCGGCACCTTCGTGTATCCGGCGCCGGACCTGAAGCGCCCGCCGATCATGCGGCTGAGCGTCAACGCCAGGGTGACGGCCATCGGCCGCGAGGGACGCTTTCTGGAGCTGTCGCGCGGCGGTTTCGTCTTCAGCGGCCATGTCGCTCCGGTCGGGGAGAAGAGCAAGGATTTCGTGCGCGTGTCGGAGAAGCTGGTCGGCACGCCCTATCTGTGGGGCGGGCGCACCTCGCACGGTATCGACTGCTCGGGCCTGGTGCAGGTGAGCCTGGAGGCGACCGGCATGACCTGCCCGCGTGACACCGACATGCAGGAGGGGGAGGTCGGCGAGGCTGTGACCGACCGCAATCCCGACAATGTCAAGCGCGGCGATCTGGTGTTCTGGAAAGGGCATGTAGCCATCGCGCAGTCCTCTGAATGGCTGATCCACGCCAGCGGCCACCAGATGGAGGTGGTGGTGGAGCCAGTGCGGCGCGCGGTGGACCGCATCGCGGCGACGCATGGGGAGATCACGTCGATCCGGCGTATTCGGGAGTATGACGCGGGGTAGCGCGCGGGGGCGGCGCAGACTTTGGCTTTGCAAAGGGAAACGGCGCCGGGTAAAGTGCGCCCACTTGCGCGGGTGTAGCTCAATGGTAGAGCGAGAGCCTTCCAAGCTCCAGACGTGGGTTCGATTCCCATCACCCGCTCAGTCGCCTCCCTCACGCGACGTGTCGCCGCCGTTCACGACGTGAGCGGCAGAATTTGGAGCATCGCGAACAAACCGCGAGCACTGCTTCGGTCCTTTCAGGCCCCATGGCGGTACGTCATCCGTATGTGCCGGCGCATTAACGATACCGAACCGGATGCCTGCATGCTATGTTTACCTGCCCGGCGTTCTTCGTGGTGAGTGGACATTGATCTGGTTCAACGCAGTGAACGCGTTCTGAAAGCACTCAATCATGCAACTCGATAAGCTTGCTCTGATTTGTATCGTCGTTCCTGTTGTGATCTGGTTCTTCATCGCTTTCATAGGCGCTCTGGCGTTATTCCCATATGGATTGGTAGTCCTCATCGCGCTCCTGATCGTTGCATATTTCTTTTATAGGGTAATAAGGGAGCGTATCGAGAATAAAGAAGATGACTATTATGAGAAGAACATCAATAAATAGAGGGGATGGCTCGTGATACTTACAACTACTGAGATCGTGTCTGGACGTGAAGTTGCAGAAACTCTTGGCCTCGTCCGCGGCAATGTCATCCGCGCCAAACATATTGGTACCGACATCGTTGCTGGTCTTCGCAATATCGTCGGCGGCGAAATCTCCGACTACACCAAGGCGATTGCCGAGGCACGGGAACAGGCGCTGGACCGGATGCAGGCCGAGGCAGTGGAACTGGGGGCCAACGCGGTGGTGATG
>JBNKDX010000197.1:0-4947 GCA_050288485.1 Rhodomicrobiaceae bacterium
AGGCCGTCGACAGAGCCGTGCGGACGGGCGCCTTCACGGTGGCGGTCGCCATTCTGGAGCAGGAGGCCGAGGCAGGCGATGCCGAGGCGCAGTATCAGCTTGCATCGCTTTACCGGGCCGGGCGGGGGGTCGAACGCAACGACGCCGTCGCATTCAAATGGATGCACAAGGCCGCCGATGGCGGACTGGCGAAAGCCAAATATGCTCTTGGCAAGATGTATCTCGCGGGACATGGCGTAACGCCGGATCGGCCTTTGGCGGAAATCTGGCTGCGGCAGTCCGCTTTGGAGGGCAACGAGAAGGCGAAGGATCTGCTCGCCAGGCTGGACACGATGCCCGCACCCGCTGTCTCCGCCGCACGGCGGCAGTCCCCGAAAGCTTCTGAAGCGCCAAAACAGCGCCTGGCCGCCGCCGTTCCCCTGAACCTTGCCAACGGCAAGCCGGCGCTTCTGGAAGCTGCCCTGCGAGGCCGGACCAATCTCGTGCAGGGACTGGTCGGCAAAGGCGCGAACCTTGAAGTGCGCGATGTGGACGGCAACACGCCCCTTGCGCTGGCGGCGCTGGCGGGCAGCGTGCCGGTCGTCGAAGTCCTGCTCGCCGCGGGCGCCGACGTGGATGCACGGAACAGGCGTCGGGAAACGCCGCTCATTATGGCGATAGCGAAGGGACATGGCGCGCTCGCCAACCTCCTCGTCGTAAAAGGAGCGGATGTCCACGCCAGAAGCGCGCGAAACGAGACGCCGCTGATGCTCGCCGTCAAACACTGCCAGAAACAGGTCGTTCCGCTGCTCCTGTCGAGGGGAGCCGATGCGCGGGAGTTCCCCGGCGGCAGGACCACGCCGCTGCTGCTGGCCAGCGCATCCTGCGACGGCGCGATCGTGCAGGCGCTCATCAAGCGCGGAGCCGGGGTCGATGCCCGGGGAGGCGAGGGCGAGACGCCTCTGTGGGTGGCGGTCGAAAACGGCAACGGCGCCGCCCTTGGAGCGCTGCTCAGGCACGGCGCCAGTCCGCGTATGGCCGGGAAAGGGGGCGTTCCTCCCTTCATCGAAGCGCTCAGGCGCGGTCACGCCGAGGCGGCGAGGCTGCTGCTGACCTACGGAGCCGACGTCCGCCAGCCAGGGCCGTCGGGCAACATGCCGCTGATGCTTGCCGCGAAAGGCGGGCAGGCGTCTCTCATTCGCGACCTTGTCAAGGCCGGCGCCGATCCCGATGCCCGTAACGTCTATGGCAATACCGCGTTGATGATCGCAGCCACCGAAGGCAATGCCGGTGTGGTCAAGGCGTTGCTGGAGGCGGGAGCCGACCGCTATTTGCGCAACAAGAAGCGTGAGAAAGCCGCCGACATCGCTACCGCCATGGGGCATGCCAGAGTGGCGAGCATGTTGCGGTAAGCGCTGCGCAACGGGCCTCCAAGACACTGCCGGTTTCCCGTCGGGCGCGCCAGCTCTTGAAAAGCTGGGAAAAACCGCTGCTTCGGGCTGATTGCTCGCGCGCCTGGTGATATGGCTCGACACAGCCGATCTCCATCGGCGCTTCGACGCCAGGATCGCTGCGGGGCGAACATCCGGAGACTGCGCGGCCCCCGTCTTTCCGCCGATCCTGCGACGGCATCAAAGGAATCTGGAATGACCGCTCTCACTCGACTGATAGCATTTGCTGCGTTTGGGGCGCTTGCCGTGTTTTCCGCTGGCGCCAGCGATGCCCCCGCGGAGTCGCTTGCCGCTCAGTTGCGCGCGCAAGGCTTCCGTTGCGACAAGCCGGTAACCGCCGAACGGGACGAGGCGCGCTCGAAGCCGGACGAAGCGGCATGGGTCGTCAGGTGCGCGAACGCATCCTACAGAATGCGCCTGATCCCCGACATGGCGGCGATCGTAGAGCCGCTTGACTGACGCCGTATCGGCTGCGGCTACAGCAGCACGCGCGCCACCGCCTGCCGCAGTTCCGCGATGCCCCGTTTCTTCTCCGCCGTGGTGATCAGCACCTCCGGATAGGCGGCCGCATGCTTGGCCACCGCCGCCAGCGTCGCCGCGTGCACCGCTTCCACCTCGCTCGCCTTCAGCTTGTCGATCTTGGTCAGCACGATCTGATACGACACGGCGGCCTTGTCCATCAGCGTCATGATCTGGGCGTCGTTCGGCTTGACGCCGTGGCGGCTGTCGATGAGCAGAAAGACACGGCCAAGCTGCGGGCGGCCGCGCAGGTAATCCTGGATGAGCCGGTTCCAGCCCTCCACCAGCGATTTCGACGCGCGGGCGTACCCATAGCCGGGCATATCGACGATGTGCATGGCGTCGCCGAGACGGAAATAGTTGATCTCGCGCGTGCGGCCCGGCGTGTTCGAGGTGCGTGCGAGTTGCCCCTGGGCGAGAAAAGCGTTTAGGAGGCTGGACTTGCCGACATTGGAGCGGCCGGCAAAGGCAACCTCGGGGATGGGATCGTCCGGCAGCCCTTCGGCCTTGACCACGCCTTTGACGAACGCCGCAGGCAGCCGGAACAGCCGCTCGGCGGCGGCGTGCGCGGCTTCCTCGCGCGCCTTGTCGCCGTCCTGGATGCCGGAAGAATTCATGACTGCCCCATGCTCCTGTGGCGGAAAGGAAAACCGCGCCCTGGACGGACGCGGCTTGAACTGCAAGGCGGGCGTGACGCCACAGCTTATGTGGGCTGCGGCTCCATACCGCCGAGATCGGGCTCTTTCGGCGCCCGTCCGCCGACCTGCGGCACGGCCGACTGCCGCTTCGGCCCGTCGTCCTTTGCGGAGAACTCGCGCACCGGCGGCTTGCCGTTGAGGAGATCCTTCACCTCCTGGCCGGACAGCGTTTCGTATTCCAGAAGCGCGTTCGCCAGCGTGTGAAGGTCGTCGAGATGCTCGGTCAGCACGGTGCGGGCCTTCTGCTCGCCTTCGTCCACCAGCCGCCGCACCTCCATGTCGATGAGCTTTGCGGTCTCGCCCGAGATGTTCTGCGTCCTGGTCACGGAATGGCCGAGGAACACTTCCTCCTCATTGGCGCGGTAGCGGATGCGGCCGAGTTTCTCGCTCATGCCGTAATCCATGACCATGGCGCGGGCCATGTTGGTGGCCTGCTTGATGTCATTGGCGGCGCCCGTCGTCACGTTTTCCGGGCCGAAGATGATCTCCTCCGCGATCCGTCCGCCGAAGACGCGCGCCAGGTAAGCCTCCATCTCGACTTTCTTCCAGCTCAGCCGATCGTGTTCGGGCAGATTGAAGGTCACGCCCAGCGCACGGCCGCGCGGGATGATCGTCACCTTGTGCAGCGGGTCGTTGGCCGGGACGAACAGTCCGACCAGCGCGTGCCCCGCTTCGTGATAGGCGGTGGTCTTCTTCTCCTCCTCGGTCATGGCCATGGAGCGGCGCTCGGCGCCCATCATGACCTTGTCCTTGGCGTCCTCGAATTCGTGCTGGGTGACGATGCGCTTGGACCGCCGCGCCGCCAGAAGCGCCGCCTCGTTGACGAGATTGGCGAGATCGGCGCCGGAGAAGCCGGGCGTGCCGCGCGCGATCACCTTCAGATCGATATCCGGAGCCAGCGGCACTTTGCGCACGTGAACCTTGAGGATCTTCTCGCGGCCGACAATGTCCGGCGCGGGCACGACGACCTGGCGGTCGAAACGGCCGGCGCGCAGCAGGGCCGGATCAAGGATTTCCGGACGGTTGGTCGCCGCCAGGATGATGCCTTCATTGGCCTCGAAACCGTCCATCTCGACAAGGAGCTGGTTGAGCGTCTGTTCGCGCTCGTCATTACCGCCGCCGAGCCCGGCGCCGCGGTGACGGCCCACGGCGTCGATTTCGTCGATGAAGATGATGCAGGGCGCGTTCTTCTTGGCCTGGTCGAACATGTCGCGAACGCGGGATGCGCCGACGCCGACGAACATTTCGACGAAATCCGAGCCGGAAATGGTGAAGAACGGCACGTTGGCCTCGCCCGCGATGGCGCGCGCGAGCAGCGTCTTGCCGGTGCCCGGAGGTCCGACGAGCAGCGCGCCGTGGGGGATGCGCCCGCCGAGCCGCTGGAATTTCTGCGGGTCGCGCAGGAACTCCACGATCTCCTGCAGGTCGTCCTTGGCTTCATCCACGCCGGCGACGTCGTCGAAAGTCACACGGCCCTGGCGTTCGGTGAGCAGTTTGGCCTTGGACTTGCCGAAGCCCATGGCGCGCCCGCCGCCCGACTGCATCTGCCGCATGAAGAACACCCACACCGCGATCAGAAGCAACATCGGGAACCAGGAGACCAGCATGCTGAGGAGCGACGGAACATCGTCCTCCTTCGGCTTGGCCTCGATGGAGATGTCCTTGTTGGCGCGCAGGGCGGCGATGAGCTGCGGATCGGCCGGAGCGTTGGTCTGGAAGCTTTCCCCCGTCGTCAATTGGCCGGAGATCTGCTGGCCGGTGATCTGATTGCCGGTGATGACGACGCTGCGCACCTTGTGCTTGTCGACTTCATCGAGGAACCGCGAATAAGTGATCTCGGTGGCGCGGCCTCTGCGTCCGGTGTTGCTGCTGAACGCCTGGAAGAGCGCAACGAGCAGCAGGAGAATGACGACCCAGATCGCGAAATTACGGAAATTGGAGTTCATGATATCCTTCTGTACCCGTGACCGGGATCGCTCGGCCGGAGTGACCGTCCTCCCTTCGCCCAAGACCCAATCGCTGTCTTAGCATACTTAAATAAGGATGGAGCGGTTCTTTGCCAAGGCTCGCCTCCCGCCACTTAACATTGGCGCGGATTAACGCGAGGTTGCAGAATAATTGATTCAATGGCAATGGGCGATTTCGCTCATCCCTAATGGGGGCAGGCGTCTGTCATGTGGCGGCCTCACAATGGTTTACGAAGCGGGCGGCGGCCCCGGCGAGCCAGCGGGCCGGGGGCTGTTCCGGCCAGGCTGCGAAGGGTGTGAAACATAAGTGTCCGTCCAGCCACAGGGACGGCA
>JBNKDX010000198.1:0-4939 GCA_050288485.1 Rhodomicrobiaceae bacterium
TGCACAAAAGCGCTGAGCACGGCGGCAGACTTCGGCGTGACGGGGCATAGGTCAGCCCGTCCGCCCTCTCTCCACCGCCCGCGGCTTTCGCCTTTGCCCCCGCAGGCGCCGCGCCTATAGTGCGCTCATGACGAAGAAACACGATTCCAAGGCGCATGCGGAGCACCGCCGCCACCCGGTCAAGACGGGCGATCACGTGTATCTGATCGACGGCTCGACCTACATCTTCCGCGCCTATTACGCGATGTTCAAAGCCGCCCAGGCGAGGGGCCGCAGTTTCACGCGCTCCGACGGAACACCGGTCGGCGCCGTAATGACCTTCTGCAACATGCTGTGGAAGATACTTCGCGAGGGGATCGACGGGCCGGAAGCGCGCCCCACGCATCTCGCTGTGATCTTCGACCATTCCGGCGAGTCCTTCCGCAACGACATCTACCCCGAATACAAGGCCAATCGCGACGAACCGCCGGAGGAACTCATCCCGCAGTTCCCGCTGATCCGGGACGCCGTGCGCGCCTTCGGCCTCATCCCCATCGAGCAGGAGGGCTTCGAAGCGGACGACCTCATCGCGACCTACGCGCGGCAGGCCGTCAAAGCGGGCGCGACCGTGACCATGATTTCCGGCGACAAGGATCTGATGCAGCTCGTCGGCCCGCATGTCGAGATGTACGACCCGATGCCAGGCAATGAACGCCGCATCGGCCACGACGAGGTGGTGGCGAAGTTCGGCGTCGGGCCGGATCGGGTCGTCGATGTGCAGTCGCTCGCGGGCGACTCGACCGACAATGTGCCGGGCGTACCGGGGATCGGCGTGAAGACCGCGGCGCAGCTCATCCAGGAATTCGGCGACCTCGACACCCTTCTGGCCAACACAGCCAGCATCAAGCAGGAGAAACGCCGCGAGCGGCTGACCGAATTCGCCGATCAGGCGCGGCTAAGCCGTGAACTGGTACGGCTGAAGAACGACGTTCCGGTGGCGACGCCGCTGGCCGCGACGGGGATGCATGAGACGCCCGCCGGGCCGCTCCTGGCGTTCCTGCAGGACATGGAGTTCACGACGCTTACCAAGCGCGTGGCCACGGCGCTCGGTGCGGAGATTCCGGCGGCGGTCGAGCATGCCAAACCGGCAGCGGAATCAAAGCCGAAGACCAAGGGGGCGATAGCCCCGGCGCGGCATGCGCCGTCAGGAGGAGGCGATACGCCCGCGCATCTGGCGAAGGAGCGCATGGCGGCCATCCGCAAAATCCCCGTGGACCTGTCAGCCTATGAGACCGTGACCACGCTCGCTCGCCTTCAGGAATGGATCGCGGCAGCCGTCGAGCAGGGCCATGTCGCCTTCGACACCGAAACCACCGCGCTCGACGCGATGGCCGCGGAACTCGTCGGCTTCTCGCTGGCGCTGGAACCGGGCCGCGCCTGCTATGTGCCGCTCGCCCATCGCACGGACGGCCTCGATTTCGACGGCGCGGGCGTGGGCAGGCAAGTACCGTTCGATGACGCCATCGCGGCGTTGAAGGCGCTTGCTGAAGACGACAGCGTGCTCAAGATCGGCCAGAACCTGAAATACGACCTGACCGTCCTCAGCCATTACGGCATCCAACTCGCGCCAATCGACGACACGCTGCTGATGTCCTACGTCCTTGACGCCGGACTCGGCGGACATGGCATGGACGAACTCTCGCAGCGCCATCTCGGCCACAAGCCGATCAGCTTCAAGGACGTGGCGGGCAGCGGCAAGAACCAGCTCACTTTCGATCAGGTGAGCATCGCGCGCGCCACCGAATACGCCGCCGAGGACGCCGACGTCACCCTGCGCCTGTGGCAGGTGCTCGCGCCGCGCCTCGTCGCGGAGGGGATGACAACCGTCTATGAGCGGCTGGAGCGCCCGCTCGTGCCCGTGCTCGCCGGTATGGAACAGGCGGGGATAAAGGTGGACCCCGCCCTTCTGTCGCGCCTTTCGGGCCGGTTCGCGCAGGCGCTGGGCGGCATCGAGGCCGAGATCCACAAGCTGGCGGGCGAAGAGTTCAACGTCGCCTCGACCAAGCAGCTTTCTGAAATGCTGTTCGGCAAGCTCGGCTATCCCGGCGGCAAGAAGACGAGCGGCGGCGCGTGGAGCACCCGGGCCACCGTGCTCGACGATCTGGCGGCGAACGAGGATTTGACGGACGAGCAGCGCCGCCTGCCGTCGAAGCTCCTCGAATGGCGGCAGCTCGCCAAGCTCAAGAACACCTACACCGACTCTCTGCCCCAGCATATCGACGCGGAGACAGGCCGCGTCCATACCTCCTACGCGCTGGCCTCGACCTCGACCGGGCGGCTCGCCTCTAACGAACCGAACCTGCAGAACATTCCCGTGCGCACCGCGGAAGGACGCCAGATCCGCGCCGCCTTCGTCGCGCCCAAAGGCGCCAAGCTGATCTCCGCCGACTACAGCCAGATCGAACTGCGGGTCCTGGCGCACATGGCGGATATCGAGGCGCTGAAAAAGGCGTTTGCCGACGGGCTCGACATCCACGCCATGACGGCGTCGGAAATGTTCGGCGTCCCCATCAAGGGCATGCCCGCCGAGGTGCGCCGCCGCGCCAAGGCCATCAATTTCGGCATCATCTACGGCATTTCGGCGTTCGGCCTCGCGCAGAACCTCGGCATCTCGCGCACCGAGGCGGGCGACTATATCGAGAAGTACTTCAAGCGCTTTCCCGGCATCCGCGACTATATGGAGGCGACAAAGGAAACCGCGCGCAAGAATGGCTATGTGTCAACCATCTTCGGCCGCAAGATCCATTTCCCGGACATCAACAGCGCCAACCGGGCGATGCGCGGCTTCTTCGAACGCGCGGCGATCAACGCGCCGATCCAGGGGTCGGCGGCCGACATCATCCGCCGCGCCATGATCCGCGTGCCCGGCGCGCTGGCCGAGGGCCGCGTAAAGGCGCGGATGCTGTTGCAGGTCCATGACGAACTGGTGTTCGAAGCCGCGGATGCCGAGGTGAAGAAGACCATCGGCATCGCCACGCGAGTGATGGAGCACGCCTGCGAACCGGCGGTGGCGCTGTCGGTGCCGCTGAAGGTGGACGCGAACGCCGCTGCGAACTGGGAGGAAGCGCATTAGCGCATGGCCATCGCCCGCATCCCAAGCCGCAGGAGGCGTACCGAGCTTCTTGGCGATCTTGCGTGGGAGATCAAGTTGCGCCTTGGTCGCTGGCGTCAACATCGCTAGGCCCTCGGGAGAACGTGAAATATGTTGTAGGTAGTGAGCTGTGAAGGCAATAAATATAGCGTCTTCGCGCTCCTGAACGCCTGTTATTTGTCATAATATATCTTATGCGAATCAACGCCGGATGGCGAAAAACGCCGCCGCTGCGCGTGACCGCTTCCGCGCCACCCGGCCGCATTTGGCGCTCACCGCCCACTTCAGGCGGCTGCAGCCCACCTTCAAAGCCAATCTGCCAGTGAACTGATCAACTTTTTTCTTTTCGCAGCGTCGCCCACGGAGTATTTTCTCAGTATCGGTCATATCTAACCGTAAGGGGTGATTATGGGCATGACGGCAGCAATGCCGACCGGCGGCAATCATCCGAGATACATTATTCGCAACTATATCGTAGAAAATTTGTTTCTCGGAACGGACACCGGCTTCGGCGACGACGCATCATTGATAGACGCAGGCGCACTGGATTCGACGGCTGCGATGGAACTTGTTGCTTTTCTTGAGGAAACTTTCGGTATTCAAATCGCCAACGAGGAAATCAGCCCCGACAATCTCGAAACGCTGAACGCCATGACCGCGCTGATCGAGAGGAAGACCGCGCTTTCGCCTGCCGCACCGTGATCGACCATGCTGGCACATGATTTATTGCGGCGGACGGCAGAAACGCGCCCGGACGCCCCTGCCCTTGTAGCGGGAGGCAGTCAGCTTTCATTCCGCCAGGTTGACGAGGACAGCGACACGCTGGCAGCCGCTCTGCAGGACCTGGGCGTAAAGCGCGGCGACCGGGTTGCGGCGATGCTGGAAAACTCGGTGGAGTTCGTGATCGCGCTGTGGGGCGCGCTGAAGGCCGGGGCGGCATTCGTACCCATCAACCATGCGTCGAAGAGCGCGACGCTCGGTTACATCCTTGCCGATGCCGACGCGAAGTGTCTCATCGTCCAGCCCTCGTTTCAGGCGCGGGTCGAGGAGGCAGCGGCGATTTTCCCGCCTTCGATGGCCGTGATCTGGACCGGCGCGCCGGAGAAGGAGCTGCTGCTGAACGCCATTCTGGCGCAGCCCCGCGCGCGGCCCGCCGATCCCAGCCTCATCGATCAGGATCTCTGCCTGCTGATTTATACCTCGGGTTCGACGGGCAGGCCGAAAGGCGTAATGCTCACCCACCACGCGGTCTGCAACAACGCCTGGGCGATCGTCACCTATTTGGGGGCGGCGCCGGAAGACGTCGTGCTTGGCCTGTTGCCGATGTCGTTCGGTTACGGGCTGTTCCAGGTGCTGACAGGCGCCCACGCGGGCTTCTGCGTCGTTCTTGAGCGATCCTTCGCTTTTCCGGTCGAGGTTCTGAAGCAGATCGTGAAATACCGTGTCACCGGCCTGCCCGGGGTGCCGGGGCTGTTCGCGCGTCTGCTCGAATTCGCGCCCTTCGAGAACTATGACCTTTCATCTCTGCGCTATGTGACGAACGCCGCCGCGCCGCTTCCGCCGACACATATCGCCCGGCTGCGCGCCGCGCTGCCACATGTGCGGGTCTTCTCCATGTACGGACTGACAGAGTGCACGCGCGTGAGCTACATGGACCCGGTGCGGCTGGACGGCAAAATAGCATCAGTCGGCCGCGCGATGCCGAACTGCGAAGCCTACGTTGTCAACGGGGCGGGCGAACGCTGCGCTCCCGGCGAAAAGGGCGAACTGGTCGTGCGCGGATCAAACCTGATGCGCGGCTACTGGCGC
>JBNKDX010000199.1:0-4909 GCA_050288485.1 Rhodomicrobiaceae bacterium
CCGACGAGGACGACCTGGCGGCGTTTCTCAAGGTTCTGCCCGAAGATGTTCCCGTCACCGTGGTCGGCGTTGGCTCCAACCTCCTGGTGCGCGACGGCGGCGTGCCCGGCGCGGTGATCCGCCTCGGGCGCGGCTTCAACCAGATCGAGCCGCAGGACGGCACCCGCATTCGCGCAGGCACGGCGGCGCCGGACGCGCGGCTCGCACAGGCGGCGGCGCAGGCCGGGATTGCGGGGTTGGCTTTCTATCGCGGTATTCCCGGCACGGTGGGCGGCGCGCTGCGGATGAATGCCGGGGCGCATGGGGGCGAAACCAAGGACGTGCTCGTGGAAGCCAGTGCGGTGGACCGCAGCGGCACCATTCACCGTCTCGCAAACGCCGATCTCGGCTACACCTACCGCCATTGCAGCGCACCCGACGACTACATTTTTACCAGCGCGCTGTTCCAGGGCACGCCCGGCGAAACCGATGACATCGCCAGGGCCATGCAGGACGTCGTCGACTACCGCGAGGCGAAACAGCCGATCAAGAGCCGCACGGGCGGCTCGACCTTCAAGAACCCGCCCGGCCATTCTTCGTGGAAGCTGATCGACGCGGCGGGCTGCCGGGGCTTACGCGTCGGCGGGGCGCATGTCTCGGAAATGCATTGCAATTTTTTGATCAATGACCAGGACGCCACCGCCGAGGACATCGAGCGGCTCGGCGAGACGGTGCGCGCGCGCGTCAAGGCCGCGAGCGGCATCCAACTGGAATGGGAAATCAAGCGGATCGGCATACCCGCCGAGGGGCGGCCTGCGGTGGAGGTGGCGGCGTGACTCGTAAGTTCCAGCATGTGGCGGTGTTGATGGGCGGCTGGTCTTCCGAGCGGGCGGTGTCGCTGCGGTCGGGCGAAGCCTGTGCGGCGGCGCTGGAAAGCGCGGGCTATCGCGTCACGCCGATCGACGTGGACCGGCAGATCGCGGCGCGCCTCGCCGAGGTTGCGCCGGATGTCTGCTTCAACGCCCTGCACGGCAAAGGCGGCGAGGACGGGGTTATCCAGGGCATCCTGGAGACGCTGCAGATTCCCTATACGCATTCCGGCGTATTGGCTTCGGCGCTGGCCATGGACAAGGTGAAGGCGAAGATCGTGCTCGCCGATGCCGGGATACCGGTGGCCGAGAGCGTCGTCGTGACGCGAACCGAAGCGGCCAAGGCCCACGCCATGCCGCCGCCTTATGTCATCAAGCCCGTGGCGGAGGGGTCGAGCGTGGGTGTGTTCATCGTCCGGGAAGATCATGCGCACCCGCCGCAGCAGCTCACCTCCGCGGAATGGACGCTCGCCGAAGAGGTCATGGCCGAGCGCTACATTGCCGGACGCGAACTGACCTGCGCCGTTCTGGGCGACAAGCCCCTCGGCGTTATTGAGATTTTACCCGCGGAAAACCTCGCCTTTTACGATTACGACGCGAAATACGCACCCGGCGGCTCGAAACATGTCCTTCCGGCGGAAATTTCACCGAATATTTACCAATTGGTCCAGAAACTGTCCCTTCAGGCACATCGGGCGCTGGGCTGCCGTGGCGTGAGCCGAACTGATTTCCGGTTCGACGACCGCCCCGCCGGCAGCGGCGAACTGGTCTGTCTGGAGGTGAATACGCAGCCCGGTATGACTTCCACCTCGCTCGTACCGGAACTTGCGGGCCACAGTGGTATGAGTTTCAGCGATCTCGTCCGCTGGATTGTGGAGGACGCGTCTTGCAATCGGTGATAAACACCAGTAGACCTGTAACATTCGGCGGGTCTGACGGGACAAGCGCCGGCGCCGGATCAGGTCAGCGTGGGTTTCACCAAAGGTTCGCGCGGACAGATGGTGGTTCATCGGACCGTTCATTGTTCCGGTGGTTCGAGGCGCATAGTAACGCCGCTTCGAAAATTGGTTTTCTGTGCTGTATCGTAGTTTACGCCGCGATCGTGGCCTACGCCCTTTCGCTGAGCGGGCAATGGGGTGGCGCGCGCCACGACGCATCCGCCGTGGCCAATGCCCTTGCGGTCAAGGTGGGGTTTGGAATTGGAAAGGTGACAGTGGAAGGACAGGTCAATCTGCCGGACGCCGAACTCGACGCCGCGATGGGACCGCGCAGCGGCGTGTCCATATTCGCGTTCGACACCGACGCCGCGCGCGCGAAGCTGAAGAAAATCGGCTGGGTGCGCGAGGCGCGGGTGATGCGGCTCCTGCCTTCCACGCTGGTCGTCGAAATCGAGGAAAATCAGCCCTTTGCGGTCTGGCGCAACGGAGAGCGGATGGCGGTCATCGACGCCGCGGGCGCCGTGCTGGCTGAAACGCAGCCGGGCGTCTTTCCCAGCCTGCCGGTGGTTTCCGGCGAGGGAGCGGCGCAGCCCGCGCGGGAGCAGATCGAGGCGGTCAGGGCGTATCCCGAGTTGATGCGGCATGTGCGCGAATTCGAACGGGTCTCGGCGCGGCGATGGGATCTGGTGTTCGATACGGGCATGCGGGCCAAGCTGCCGGTGGAGAACCAGCAGCAGGCGTTGAGCGATCTCAACCTGATCGCCGCCAAGAATGCGGCGCTGCTCAACGATATCGTCGAGATGGATTTCCGGGTTTCCTCGCAATTCACGGTGAGGCTGAAGGAAGACTCGAAGAAGGCGCAGAATAAGTTTGTGTCCTGGCTGTCCAAAGCGCGCGGGGGCCACAACAGCAACTGACAGCGGCAAATGCGGGGGCATGGCTTGCGGACGAAAGCTCGCAGATATTCGAATAACGAGCGGGTCGCCGTCGTTCTCGACGTGGGTACGCGCAAGATGTGCTGCCTCGTCGCGCGCCTTCTGCCATGGCCTCGCGGGCAGGAGCCGCCCGCCCTGTCCTCGCGCATCCGCGTCATCGGCTACGGCTATCAGCTTTCGCGCGGCATAACCGCCGGACGCATCGCCGACATGGAAGCTGCTGAACGGACCGTGCGCAACGTCGTCGCCAAGGCCGAGCGCGCGGCCGACGTGACCGTCAACGAGGTCTACGTCACAGCCTCTTTCGGTCCATTGACCAGCCAGAGCTTCACCGCCAGCGTCGATCTGCCTTCCGGCGCCGTCACGCCGCGCGACATGGACCGCGTGATGCGCGCCGCCAGGGAATACGCGTCGCGCGCAGGCAAGACCGTTTTGCACGCCGCGCCGTTCGGCTACGCGCTCGGCTACGAAACCGGCATCACCGATCCCCTCGGCATGATCGGCGACGTGCTCAAAGTGGATGTGCACGCGGTCGGCGCCGACACGCTGGCGCTGAAGAACCTCCGGCACTGCATCCAGCGCAGCCACCTCTCGGTCGCCGGGGTATCCGTCGCCGCCTACGCCAGCGGTCTCGCCGCGATTACGGAAAGCGAGGCGCAAAATGGCGTCACCTGCATAGATATGGGCGCGGGAGCAACAGGTGTTGCCGTCTTTTCGGGAGGGGCTTTCATCTATTGCGACTCGGTCGATATTGGTGGCAATCACATTACCAACGATGTTGCACAGACTTTCTCCGTGCCGCTCGTGGAAGCTGAGCGTCTGAAGACGCTGCATGCTTCCGTTTTTGCGGCGCCGGGGGATGTCTGCGAACCGGTGATCGCCGAGCATGACGACGAGCACGACATGGACCTGCCCCGCCATATTTCCAAGGCGGACCTGTCGGACATCGCGCGCGTCCGGCTGGAGCAGACCTTCGTCGAGGTGCGCGACCGCTTGCGCGCCAGCGGCATTGCCCCCATGTCCGGGCAGCGGCTGGTGCTCACGGGCGGCGCGAGCGAGTTGATGGGCGCGGCCGATCTGGCGGGCCAGATCTTCGGCAAGCAGCCGCGGCTTGGGCGTCCGCGCCCGGTGGCGGGACTGCCGAGACCCGAGGCCGGGCCAGCTTTTGCGGCGCCGGTCGGGTTGCTCATCCATCTGCTGGAGGGCAACCTGAGCCAGGAAACCGGGGTTGCGCCGGAGATCATCGCAACGAGCCAGGGCTATCTCGCCCGCGTGGGGCAATGGCTCAGGGAGAGTTTTTGAGGAGCTGCCTGAAGCCCGGTGCGATGGTGCTGCTTGCTGAAGTGAAAGACGAAATGACGAGGCTGCCATGAGCATCAATCTGAAACTTCCGGCTCTGACGGAGTTGCGGCCGCGCATTACGGTCATCGGCGTGGGCGGCGCGGGTGGCAACGCCGTCAACAACATGATCCAGTACGGTCTGGAGGGCGTGGAGTTCATCGCCGCCAACACGGACGCGCAGGCCTTGTCCATGTCGGCCGCCGGATGCCGCATTCAGATGGGCTCGACCATCACCGAGGGGCTCGGCGCCGGATCGAAGCCGGAAATCGGCGCGGCGGCGGCCGAGGAGGCGCTCGACGAGATCCGCTCGCATATCGAAGGCGCGCATCTGCTGTTCATCACCGCGGGCATGGGCGGCGGTACCGGGACCGGCGCGGCGGCGGTGATCGCGCGCGCAGCGAAGGAACTGGGCATCCTCACCGTGGGCGTGGTGACCAAGCCGTTCGAGTTCGAGGGCCAGCGGCGCATGCGGGTGGCCAGTGACGGTATCACGCAGCTTTCCGAATATGTGGATACGCTCATCGTCATCCCCAACCAGAACCTGTTCCGCATCGCCAACGAGAAGACCACCTTCGCCGACGCCTTCCAGCGCGCCGACGACGTGCTGAAATCCGGCGTGTCCTGCATCACCGATCTGATGGTGAAGGAAGGCCTCATCAACCTCGATTTCGCCGACGTCCGCGTCGTCATGCAGAACATGGGCACGGCGCTGATGGGGACCGGCGAGGCGGACGGCGATCAGCGCGCCATGCGGGCCGCGGAAGCAGCGATCTCCAATCCGCTGCTCGACGACGTAACGCTGCGCGGCGCTCGCGGATTGCTGGTCTCGATCATCGGCGGCAGGGAC
>JBNKDX010000200.1:0-4901 GCA_050288485.1 Rhodomicrobiaceae bacterium
CTACCGCGAAAATGCTGAGCGCCAGCCAGTTCGCCGTCTCGCCCCGGAAGAAGAACAGCACGCCCGTAAGCAGGGGCATCGCCGCCAGCCGGGCATAGGTCAGCAGATTCGGCAGGCTCAGGGAATGTGCGCGGTGGACAGCTTGTTGCATGCGCGCAACCAGAACATTCCCTGCGGCTTACGTCAACTGCGACGGAGCCACGGCGCGGATTCCAGGGTTCGCGGGCGCGGCGCTATACGCCGCTTGCCACCGCATGCTTTATCAGCCGTCCACCGAAATAGCTGCGCGGCGCCCACGATCAGCCATAATCCTTATCCATGATCGGGGAGATGGCGGAATGGGGGATTCCCCATGGGAATATTTCTCGGCCTTGCGGCCGTGCTCGGCGCAGTAGCGCCTTCCCACCCCAGTCTTGTCGCTTTATGCACGGAATCCCCCAAGCGAGCGCGGAGAGATGAGCGAGGCGGCGGCGGTTGCAGGCGCAGAGAATGCCGGCCAGGTCGCCGAGGCTGTAGATGTTCTTCTTCATAGGAGCAAAACCCGTCGTTGCCGGAGCATTTCGGCGTTCCGCCTTGCGGCGGCGCTTGAAGGACGAGACGTCGTTGGCGGTCGTCTCGATACGCAGGATGACGCCGAACTTGTCGTGCATCCCGACCGAGGATTCGCCGAAGCGGCGCTTGACGCGAGTGTTCGCCGGCTGCGATCGGCAAGCATCAGGCTCCAGCGATAAGACTGTTTGAAGGCGTCGAGCGCCGGGCGACACAGCGGAGACGACATGCGCCAGACCGGGATGGTCGCCGCGGCCGGCGATCGCCCTGGCGACGATGCTCTCCTTGCGGATGCGGTTCTTCGAAATATGCTCGATGGCGGCCCCCGCGGCGCCGGCGGCCATGGCCGCATTCTCCCGGACCGCGTCGCGCAAGCCTGCGGCGAACTGCGGATAGTCGAAGATGCGGATGTCATTGGCGTAGAGAAACGCCGTCATCCCCTTCGCGCGGCAGACGCCCGGAAGCGCGCCGGCGATGATGATCCGGCCATAACAGGAAAGAACCCCGGCGATCCGTTCGTCGCGGCGCTCAACAAGCCCGCCCGCCATGGCGTCGCCTCGCCAATTGGCTGCACCCGCCACAATGATAGCGCAACCTCTTCGGTTCCGGCTCCGCCGGGTTGGGCACGTTCGCTCAGCTTGCCAGCGCCGGATTGTAGGTGGCTGCGGCGGGGCTGTACAGGAATGTGCGCATGGACGTCAGCACGTTTTCGCCCCTGATCACGATGGCGGGCTTGCCATCGGTCGGCGGGTTGTAGGCCAGAATGTCCAGGATAGCCTTCCGGCCGCGCTTGAGCGCCGAATTGCATGCCTGCCATTCGTACCAGCTCAATCCGTCGTTCTGCAACTTCTTGACCGTATCGGCGTCTGGCAATGTTACCGGAAGCCCAAAGAACCCTTTCAACTCAGGAAAATTCGGCGCACTCTTGTTATCAACCTGTTTTTTCATGTGTTCAGTGAGGTGTGTAAAAGCGCTCTGAATGTTATCGTGTGCCATAAGCATGAGGAATACCTGCAACCCCAGGCGTACATTGGTGGCGTTTCCTCCGAAAGCCTTCATGTCGTCCAGACGACTCTCGCGAAGCTTGTCGGCGAAAGTCACGAGGTCAGGCATTACGATCTGATGGGAGGTGGTGTAGGACGACGTCCCCCCCGTGCTGCCCGCCTCCGGAGCCTTGGCCGTGGCGGAGCCACTGAATGCCGCAGCGACCTTGGACGCGCCATCGACCGCAAACTGCTCGGCGATGGTGTTGAGCTTATCGTGTTTCTTGTCGTTGCCGTCGATGGTGGTTTCCATCATGCGAACGAGGTCGAATGCCGCACCCTTCAGCGCGTCGATCTTGCCGGAGACCTTGTCATTGTATTGGTGGACGTAGTACAGCGCTGGTGCAGCCAGCAGGATCACCGGCACGCTCAGCTGCGGGTTGAACAGCAGGGACATCACCGGATTGTCCGGATCGAGCAGATCGACGCCGAGATTGCGCCAGAACAGAACGAACACCAGAAAGCCCGCGGCAAGCACGATGGCCTTGCCGAACAGCTTCAGATAAAGGACATAGGTTCCCATGGCAGTGCGCGAAAGTTGTTGAACACAGACCCCGGCGCGCGCTCTCCTCAAAGCACGCGCCTCAAGCTACTTCCGCATCTCAGCGCGTTTCCCCAAACGCGCCCCCCATTAAGGAATAAACGGGCTCACCACCCGTTGTGCCGTAAGCGACAAGATGCCTCGTTCCGGGACGGTTGGAAAGCAAAACCACGATCCCAGCTTGCCAAAACGGCGCCTGGAGTGCAAATAATCGTAGACATGATTAATATCGCCAAGCTTGCCAACCCATCGTTCTTCATGACCCTGAGCGGGCGGATTCTGCCCTGGCTCGCGGGGGGGGGCGCCGTGCTGTTCGCCGTGGGACTCTATCTGAGCCTAACGGTGCCGGGCGACTACCAACAAGGCGAGACCGTCCGCATCATGTTCGTGCATGTGCCTGCGGCGTCGCTGGCGCTGATATGGTACCTGATGATCACCGCCTCCTCGATCGGCTCGCTGGTCTGGCGGCATCCGCTGGCCGACGTCTCGGCGAGAGCCGCGGTGCCCATCGGCGCGGCGTTTACCTTCGTGGCCCTCGTCACCGGAGCGCTATGGGGCAAGCCGATGTGGGGCGCCTACTGGGTATGGGATGCGCGCCTGACTTCGATGCTGATCCTCTTCTTCCTCTATCTCGGCCTATTGGCGATGTGGCATTCTATCGAAGATCCGGGGCGTGCGGGGCGCGCGGCGGCCATTCTCGCCATTGTCGGCAGCGTTAACATCCCGATTATCAAGTTCTCGGTAGACTGGTGGAACACACTGCACCAGCCGTCGAGTATTATGAAGATGGGCGCGCTGCCAGACGTCTATCGCGTACCGCTCCTGATCATGGCTGCCGCGTTTGCGATTCTGATGCTGTGGCTGCACATGAAGGGCATGCGCGCGGAGATCCTCAGGCGCCGCGTGGAGACGATGATGATAACCCGTGTGAGCCGGGCGGCCGAGTTGAAGGCTGCGGAGTAGCGGAGTAGAAGCAGGAGCGTCATGGATTTTGGACCCTACGCAACATTCATCTGGACGGCGTACATCGTGACTTTCGTCGCTATCAGTGCGCTGATCGCCCATGCCATCTCCGCCGAACAACGGCAGCAGCGGGCGCTGGCGGCGCTCGAAGCCCAAGGCATCCGGCGGCGTTCGGACGCCGCGGCGAGGCCTGCGGACAGCCAATGAGCGGGACGAGCTCGAAGGAGCGCGGCTCCAGCCTCAGCTATCTGCTGCCGCTGGGCATATTCGGCGCGCTCGCCGTCTTCTTCCTCGTCGCGCTTTATTCCGGCGATCCCTCCAAGCTGCCTTCGGCGCTGATCGGCAAGCCGGTGCCGCAATTCACTCTGCCGCCGGTCGAGGGGGTGGCGCGCGACGGCAAGGCGGTGCCCGGCTTCAGCAGCGCCGATCTGGCCACCGGCGAACCGGCGGTCGTCGTCGTCTGGGCGTCGTGGTGTCCTCCCTGCGTGCAGGAACAGCCGACGCTGGTGGCTTTCAAAGCGCAGCACAAGGTGCGCCTCTTCGGCCTGAACTATAAGGACGATCCGAAAGCCGCCCAGCGTTTCCTGAACAAGCTCGGCAATCCGTTCGACGCCATCGGCGCCGACCGCAGCGGGCGCGTGGCGATCGACTGGGGGGTGTATGGCGCGCCGGAAACCTATGTCGTCGACGGGCGCGGGCAGATCACCTACAAACATGTGGGGCCGCTGACCGATACCGTTCTCAAGACCGAGCTTCTGCCAGCCATAGCCAAGGCCAAGGCTTCCGGCTGAGCGCGCAGCTATCCACGGGGCTCAAATGTGCAATAGCTGCCAGCAACAGCGGCGCGGCCTGACACGCCGCAGTCTCATCCTCCGCGTCATGCCGACCGTATTGGCCGTTTCAGGCATGCTGCCGCGTCTCGCCTTCGCCGGAGCGGCCGCCGTCAATGTCCCGGCACCGAAGCCGGAGGACACCTGCCCGGTCTGCGGCATGTTCGTGGCCAAGTACCCCTATTGGATCGCCACCGTCCTGTACAAGGACGACCACGCCGACCATTTCGACGGCGCCAAGGATTTCTTCAAGTATCTGCTGGACATGAAGAAATATGCGCGCGGCCGGACGCGCGAGCAGATTGCCGTCATGGGCGTGACCGGCTACTACGACACGCAGCGCATCGACGCTAGGCAGGCGGTATATGTCATCGGCTCCGACGTGCTCGGGCCAATGGGACATGAGCTGGTGCCGCTGGCGGACGATGCGGAGGCGAAGGAGTTTCTCGGCGATCACAAGGGCCGCCGCAGTCTGCGCTTCGGGGATGTGACGATGGCGCTCCTGGACGGGCTGGATCAGGGGAAGTTCGAGTAGGGACCTGCGTCCTGGTCCTGACACGGATACTGGAGATGATAGTGCGCGGATCGACAGTGGCTGCCTGTGTGACGGGAGGGCTTGTGTTTCTTGCCTGCTCTCTCGTGCTCCACGGCGTCATCGCCGCCTATATCGCGAAAGACCGCCGCGCCGCCGCGCGGGAGACGGCCGCGGCGCTCGGCCTCACCGATCTCGCGCTGATGACCGAAGCGCGCTATATCCGCCACCTGTCGCTCGCCGACCTGCATTCCGCCTTCCAGGACGCCCCGATGGCCCTTGAACATTTCCCCACCGGATCGCTCGCCGCACCGCCGCACGGTTTCCCCGCCTCCAGGCTTGAAGCGGCGAAGGACGGCACGTGATGCGCGAGGCCTTCGAGCGCCACCGCTCGCTTCTCGACTTCGCCATCGCCTCGCTCATGCGGCGGAAGGCCAAGAACG
>JBNKDX010000201.1:0-4877 GCA_050288485.1 Rhodomicrobiaceae bacterium
GCCGGGGCAATCCCAGGTTTGACGGGCTCGATTCGCGCTACAAGCGCGTGCTGTGGACCGTCATCGCCATCAACGCCGCCATGTTCCTGGTGGAACTGACGGCGGGCCGGATCGCCGGATCGCAGGCGCTGCAGGCCGATGCGCTCGACTTCCTTGGCGACACGCTGACTTACGGCATGAGCCTCGCCGTCATCGGCATGAGCCTGGGGACGCGGGCGAAGGCGGCGCTCATCAAGGGTGCGAGCCTGTCGCTGATGGGAATATGGGTGTTCGGTTCGACGCTCTACAGCCTGCTTGTGCTCGGTCTGCCGCGCGCCGAAATCATGGGCGGGATCGGCTTTCTGGCCCTGGCGGCGAACGTCGCCAGCGTGCTCCTGCTCGTGCGCTACAAAGACGGCGACGCCAATGTGCGCTCCGTGTGGCTGTGTTCGCGCAACGACGCGGTGGGCAATATCGCGGTGATGGTCGCCGCCGTCGCCGTGTGGGCTACGGGGTCGGCGTGGCCCGATCTGCTGGTGGCGGGAGGGATGGCGGCGCTTTTCCTCAACTCGTCGTTCCTGATCCTGCGGCAGGCGTGGCAGGAGCACCAGTTCAGCGCCCAAACCACGCACCGCCACACGAGACCCAGCGGCACGCCCGCTGAATAGTCCCGCCCTTATCAGCTCGCCGCGAGCGCCTGTTCCAGATCGGCGATGATGTCGGCCTTGTCTTCCAGGCCCACCGACAGCCTCACCACGTCGTCGCCCGCACCCGCGTGCTGACGCTGCTCAGGCGTCAACTGCCGGTGGGTGGTCGAGGCCGGGTGAATGATCAGGCTGCGCGTGTCGCCGATATTGGCGAGATGCGAGAACAGTTTGACCTTGGTCACCAGCTTCACGCCCGCGTCATAGCCGCCCTTCAGGCCGAAAGTGAACACCGCGCCTGCGCCTTTCGGGCAGAGCTTCTGCGCCAGCGCATGATACTTGCTGCCCGGCAGGCCCGCGTAATTCACCCAAGCCACCTGCGGGTGCTTCTCCAGCCACTCCGCCACCGCCAGCGCGTTCTCGCAATGCCGCGCCATGCGCAAAGGCAACGTCTCCATGCCGGTGAGAATGAGGAAGGCGTTCATCGGCGAAATCGCCGGGCCGAGATCGCGCAGGCCGAGAACGCGCGCCGCGATGGCGAAGGCGATATTGCCGAAGGTCTCGCCCAGCACCATGCCGTGATAGCTGGGGTTCGGCTGCGACAGCGCCGGATAGCGGCCCGACGCCATCCAGTCGAACGTACCGCAGTCGATGAGCACCCCGCCGACCGAATTGCCGTGCCCGCCGAGGAATTTCGTCAGCGAATGTACGATGATGTCGGCACCGAATTCCTTGGGACGGCAGAGATAGGGCGTCGCCAGCGTGTTATCGACGATGAGCGGCACGCCCGCCTTCTTCGCCACGGCGGCGATGGCCGGGATGTCGGTCACGATGCCGCCGGGATTGGCGATGGATTCGATGAAGATGGCCCTGGTCTTGGGCGTGACTGCGCGCTCGAAGCTGGCCGGGTCGTCGGCATCGGCCCATACGACCGTCCAGCCGAATTTCTTGAACGAATGACTGAATTGGTTGATGGACCCGCCGTAGAGCTGGCGCGCGGCAACGAATTCGTCGCCGGGCTCAAGGAGCGTGTGGAAGACGAGAAGCTGCGCGCCATGTCCCGAAGATGCCGCCAGGGCTGCGGTACCGCCTTCGAGCGCGGCGATGCGAGACTCCAGCACCGCCTGGGTCGGGTTCATGATGCGAGTGTAGATGTTGCCGAAGGCCTCCAGGTTGAACAGTGCGGCGGCATGATCCACATCCTCGAAAACGTAGGATGTCGTCTGATAGATCGGCGTGATGCGCGCGCCAGTGGCCGGGTCGGGTTGCGCCCCGGCGTGAATGGCTAGGGTATCGAAGCCGGTCTGGCGGTCTTGGGTCATGGGCTTTTCCCTCCGTTTCCTCGTGTTAGTGTGCGTATGTGTGGCATGATGGCGCAGTGAGGAAATCAGGTTTGCGGCGAACCGCCAAGCGATTTGTTCCGGCGTGCGGGGGCGCGTGACGGCGCATGCCGCGTTTTCCTACGGATGACACTTGCCGCAATCGGTGGTAGCGTGAAGCCATGACCGAACTTCAGGACATCGAACGGCGCACC
Organism: Rhodomicrobiaceae bacterium; assembly: GCA_050288485.1. Lineage (GTDB taxonomy): Bacteria > Pseudomonadota > Alphaproteobacteria > Rhizobiales > Rhodomicrobiaceae > JARRLC01. The sequence goes on from JBNKDX010000201.1 coordinate 2,158, forward strand.
GCCGCGCTGGAAGTCGCGCAGAACGAGACGACGCAGACCTTGAAATGGGTGGTGGCGCGTATCGGGCGGATGTCGGCCGTGCAGGACGAACACACGCTGCGCCTGGACCGGATCGAGACGCGCCTCGGCAGTGTGGAGACGCGCCTCGGCAACGTTGAAAACGGCTTGGATTCCTTGCGCAGCGAATTGCCCGGTATGATCGCCGACGTCATGCGCGAGGTGCTCAAAGAGCACAAGGTTTAAGCGACCTCGTCTTCTTCGCCGTCCCGGACCGGCGATCCGCTTGCAGGGTCCTCATGCCGCACCGCCGGTTTCGCCTGAAAGGCGCTCAAGTTCGATTTTCGGGCAACGGTTCATAACCACCTTCAGCCCGGCGGCCTCCGCCAGCGCGGCAGCCTCGTCGTTGCGCACGCCGAGTTGCATCCACACCACCCTGGCGCCGGTTTCGATCGCCTCCCGCGTGATGCCCGGCGCCGCCTCCGGATTGCGGAAGATATCCACCACATCCACCGGCTCGGGGATGTCGCGCAGGCTCGCGCAAACCTTCTGGCCGAGGATTTCACCCCCTGCCAGCCCTGGATTGACCGGGATGATGCGATAGCCCTTCGCCAGCAGGTATTTTTGTACGAGATGGCTCGGCCGCTCGGGGTTCGCGCTGGCGCCGACGACGGCGAAGACCTTGTTGCCGGCCAGTATGGCGCGAATATAGTCGTCGCTGTAACTGTCGTGGTTCATGGTCGATCTCGTGTTGCCCCGGCGCGGTCCCGCCTCGACGCTTTGAGTTAGGGTGGCGCGCTCGACATTCCAAGCGCCCGCCGTCCTTTATCCGCTGCGATTTTACCCCGGCTGCCTTTATAAGAGGCGGAAAACGCCCTACATCCGGTGTGCGTAAGACATCCGCCTTTGCCAACGGACGAAAACGATGGAAAGAAACGAGCACGAACTCATCGACGAGCTTTTCCGCCATCTCGCTGAGCTGGAGCGCGAGGCCGAAACCCGAGCGGGCGCAGGCGGACCTCGACATCTGACGCCATGAAACACTTCGACTCCGACGGCATCAGCATCGCCTATCGTGACGAAGGGGAGGGCGATCCCGTCCTCCTCATTCACGGTTTCGCCTCCAACACCGCGGTCAACTGGGCCAACACCGGCTGGATGGAAACCCTGCGCCGGGCGGGCTACCGGGTCATCGCCTTCGACAACCGCGGTCACGGCCAGAGCGAGAAGGTCCGCGACAAGGAACGTCATGGCGCGCCGCTCATGGCCGAAGACGCGCGGCGCCTGCTCGACCACCTCCTCATCGATCGCGCCCATGTCATGGGCTACTCGATGGGTGCGCGCATCACGGCGTTCCTGGCGCTCAACCACCCGCAGCGGGTGCGCAGCGCGGTGCTCGCGGGCATGGGCGTCAACATGGTGCGCGGCGCGGGCGATCCGGAGCCGATTGCACGGGCGCTGGAGGCAGAGAGCGCCGACGAAGTCAGGGACGTGAGGGCGCGCGCCTTCCGCCTCTTCGCCGATCAGACCGGCAGCGACCGGCTGTCACTGGCGGCGTGCATGCGTTCGGCGCGGGAGAAGATCACGCCCGAAGCGCTGAGCCGGATCGAGTGTCCGGTGCTGGTCGCTGTCGGGACAACGGACGATATCGCAGGCAGCGGCCCCGAACTGGCGGCGCTGATCCCCGGCGCGGAGGTGCTCGACATCCCGGGACGCGACCACATGAAGGCCGTCGGCGACCCGGTCTACAAACACGGGGTGCTGGATTTTCTGGCGCGGCGGGAGTGACGATGCCGGTCATCACGGTCCGCATTGCCAAGGGACGCCCGCTGGAGGTCAAGCGGCGCATGGTCGAGGCCGTCACGCGGGCGGCGGCGGAGACGCTCGGCGTGAAGCCCGAATGGGTGACGGTGCTGATCGAGGAGTTCGATCGCGAAAACTGGGCTACCGGCGGCGAACTCCATATCGACAAATTCGCGGTCTTATGTAGCACGCTCCACATCCAGAATATCGCGTTGTGTCAATGACTTGCCTATCCTGCCCCTTCTTGGAGGAGGAGGCTGTCATGGCGGAGGCGCATGTTGTTGGCTTGTTGCGGAAGAAACGCGCGGAGATATTTGGACGGATCATCGGCCTGAAGAAAGAACTTCATCAGCGGCGTGCGGATATGAAGCATGTGGATGCCACGCCGCGGCTGTTTGCGCCGAGCCAAAGCTTGAGCAAGCGTCCAGGCCGCCCGTCCTGGCCGCGCCGCGGGGAAGGTTCGCGGCTGGTTCTCGGTGTACTGCGCGATGCGGACAAGCCTTTGACGGCAGGTGAGGTTACGGAGCAGCTGCTGGCGGGGAAGCCAGCCAGCGTAGCGCCTGCCCGGCCTCGGGACGCGCTGCAAAAGACCGTGCTGGCGGCGCTCAACAGCGGCAGGAACAAAGGTATCATCGAACGGACCGGCGGCAGAGGTGCTACTGCAACCTGGCAAATCGCTCGCTGATCACGCCGCTTGGCGCGCCCGCTGCCAGTAGCCGCAGAAATCAACCGATGGCGGATTGCTGACCACAAGCTTGAGCGCCGCCTGCACCTGGGCGCCATTGCTGTGGCGGCGATGGTCCTCCCGCCAGGCCATCTCCCGGGCGTACCGGCCGAGATACGGCCCCGCGATGTGATGGTGGTGGCCGAGTTCGGCACGGCGTATGCGGCTGAAACCGCTCTCCGCCTGGTGTACGCAG
>JBNKDX010000202.1:0-4871 GCA_050288485.1 Rhodomicrobiaceae bacterium
CCCGGCGCTCACCCTAAGTCAGGCGGGAGAATAGGTCCGGGTTTCGCTGCGCCCCGGTCTTCCGCTCGCTGCCCCTGCCTTCTTACCTGAGGAGGCAGGGGCATTTTCGTGACGCCGGCCTTCCCGCCATAGGCGCCCGGCATACGTCTCACGCAGCCGCCTTGCGCGTCCCGCTCTGCGTCCCTTGCGCCGACAACGCTTCGGAGAATTTATCGAGCTTCGCCACTACCTCCGAACTCGCGTCATTGAGCTTGGCGAGCGCCGTCATTGAGCCAGCCGTGTCGTTCCTTTCGTGAGCCTCCAGCGCCATCTTTGCGGCGGTGTGCACCTGCTCGTGAGGCGCGACGATACTCGTGAAGGCCGGCATGCGAAGAACCGCCGGGTCTCTCACGCCGTCGTACCATTTGCCGAGGCGGCAGCCGTGATGATCCGGCGCCTCGCTTGCCCTCCACGAGGCATAGCCCATTACCGCATCCATGACCCGTTTCTTGAACAGCACATGGTCAATCTTGGCCATCTCGCACAGCGAGCGCGGGTCGTCCTCGGCATGCCAGGTTTTCGCCTTCGCCGCGAACCGGTCGTTGTTGGTGCGCAGAACCTCCGCCACCGACGTCAGGCGGTTGTCGTTCTCGGTCGCCGTGTTGGCGACATGCTCGATGTTGCGCGATATTTCGAGCGTCGCTTCCTTCTGCTGACGCAGGATGGACGAAATTCCCTGCATCCGCCCCGACACGTCGGTGACCTGACCGGCGATCTCGTCCATCACGCCGGCCGCCTCGGCGATCGCCGTCTGGCCGTCACCGACGGCCGACTTCGAGCGCTCCATGTTGGTCAGGATCATGTTCATGCCGTTGCGCAGCGCGCCGATACGCTGCGAGATGTCCTCGGTCGATTTCGACGTCTGCGTCGCCAGCCCCTTCACCTCGGACGCCACCACGGCGAATCCCTTCCCGGCCTCTCCGGCGCGCGCGGCCTCGATCGTGGCGTTGAGCGCGAGAAGGTTGGTCTGGTGCGCGATGGTCTCGATGACGGTGAGGATCTGCTCGATCTGTTCCGACGCTTCCTTCAGGCCGTCGACGCTGGAAGCGGTTTCATCGACGGCGCCCGCAATGTTCTGGATCGCCGAATCGACGCGTCCCACCGCGTTGCGTCCGTTGCCGACGGTCCTGTCGGCGGCGGCTGCGTTGTGGGCGGCGCCATCGCTGTTGGAGGTGATCTCCTCGACCGAAGCCACGAGTTCGGTGGTCGCCGAGGCGATCATCTGGGCGCGCTCAGTGAGATCGCGCGTGTTGCGGCCAAGGAACGTGAGATCCATGGCGATATCGTTGACAGCGCCGATCATGTCCGCGCCGAGTTGGAGGAAGGCGAAGTTCTGGTTCTTCGCCGCGCCGGACGACACCGCCTGGGTTTCTCCCGGCTGGCCCTGTTGCGGCTGCGCCGCCGCCAGGACGTCCCGGAGCCTGATCAAGCTGCGGGCCATATTCCCGAACTCACTGCTCTCATCGCCATAGGGCACTTTCGTATCGAACGCACCGCTCGCCAGGGCGTTCATGGATTCCGCCATGGCCCGCGCGGGCCGGGAAATGCCGCCGCCCGCAAACCACAAGCCGGCCAGTCCCGCCACGGCGCCCGCCACGATGGCGAGCCATGCAACGGTCCGCACGGCGGTGTAGTCGGGCATGACAACGGTGGCCCCGGCTTCGGTTTTGCGCCCGGCCATATCCGGGGCCTCACGCTCAATACCGGTGGCCGGTACGCTGCTGAGCGTGAAAATGCCCTGGCCAGCGGAGCACAGCAGCAACACCCCAATGACGGCGAACAGTGTGTTCCTGATGGATAACGGCATTTGACAGACCTTTCCCCGCTCCGCCGCGCCGCGCGGCCGCTCCTGGTTTTCCGGGTGTCTCCTCATCGCACACTTTGTTGAATCGAGGCTGAAGACGGCGCCGCAATTTGAACCGGCCTCGCCGTCCTCGTGCGTCCCAGTCGCGGTCCCGGCATTTTTTTGCTGAACAGCCCGCTGGGAGCGCTGCCGCAGGAGAACGTGGAAAAACTCATCGTATCCCCTCTGCCGGAAATGGCGGACGCGTACTGAAGCCACCCTCAATAGGCCGGAACGCCCTATTCCGCTGTCTGCCTTCCGGTGCGGGCTTCGGCGCGTTCCCAGCGGCGGCGGATGCGGGCGGCGAACGCGCGCGGCTTGAGGCGGAAGAGTTTCTTGCCACGGCGCCGCGCTTCGTCGCGCAACTCCGTCTGCCGCCTGCGGCAGAGCGCCAGATAGGCCTTGACGTCCTCGGCACGACCCAGGTTGGCGCGTTCCGTCCTGACAAGGTCGCGCAGCACCTCCAGATCATGGTCGTTGCCGAGGTTTTCCGACAGCTCCCTGGCGAGCCGGATCAGGGGGCGGATGCGCTTCGGGCTGGCCCCTCCCAGGAGCTGCAAATGCCGCCAGTGCCGCTGCACCAGCTTGCGCCATTCATGGAACGCTTCGCCGGTCCCGGCGCGGTAGGCGCGCGAAAAGGCCTTGCGCGCCTTTCGGTAGTTGCCGCGAAGGCCGCCCGCGACGGTTTCGAAACCCGCGCCGTCAAGCGGCAGTCCTGCAATCGCTTTTTGAACCTCGCGGGCGATCCTGCGGGCCTGCCGGGTCGCGTTGCTCTCCACGTGTTCGCCTGCGGCCTGCTCTCGTGTTTCGAGCAGTTTGCGCAATGCCGCCGCCACCGGCCCGCCTCCGATGGCGGGATCGTATTGTTCCAGGCTTGCGATGGTTCCCCTCATCGCCTGTACGTCGCGCAGGCCGGACAGTGGCCGGGCGATGGCCCTCAGCCGGTCCTGGAGTCCGGCGTGCGCCGCCTTGCCGATAGCGGGACGGATGAGCGTCGCCAGCGCGCGCAGGCGCTTGACGGCGCGGCGGGCGTCATGGACGGCGCTGCCCTGGCTCGCCCTGGCGGTGAGGCGCGACAGAATTATGCTCACCTGCCCGGCGCCGGCGCGGCGGATTTCTTCGCTGATGGGGGTGCCGGGGCGCAGACGGTAAGACATGGCGTAATGATGACAGATAACCGGTAAATTGTGATCTACATATCACGAAACACGCGTCAAGCCTTCATTCGCGGTTACAGCGCCAGCCACTCCGCGATGCGCCGCTCCGGTTCAGGGTGCGTCAGGAAATCCGTCACAACGGCGATACTGTCCGCGCCCGCGGCAAAGACGGCGGGCGCGCGCTCGACCGACAGACCGCCGATAGCGACCAGCGGGCAGGAGATCAGGCTTTTCCATTCGCGGATGCGCTCGATGCCCTGGGGGGCGTATTTCATGACCTTGAGCTTTGTCTCGAAGATCGGTCCGAGCGCGACGTAGTCGGGTTCGGCCGCGAGGGCGATGGCCAGTTCCTCGCGGGTGTGCGTGGAAATGCCGAGTTTCAGCCCGGCGGCGCGGATAGAGGCAAGGTCCGCCGTGGCCAAATCCTCCTGACCGAGATGGATGAAGCGGGCGCCGAGCACGATGGCCTCGCGCCAGTAGTCGTTGACGATGAGCGTGGCGCCGTGGCGGCCGCAAATCTCCAGGCTTGCCGCGATGTCCGCGCGGACACGTTCCGGCGGCGCGTCCTTGATGCGCAACTGCACGGTCTTCACGCCGAGCGGGAGGACGCGCGCGACCCACTCCGCATCCGGAACGATGGGATAGAATCTATGTAGTCCTATCGCTTCGCTGCTTGAGGACATGTTAGACATCGCGCAGTTCGAAAAACGGTGTCCCGGCGACGGGCGTGGACGGCGCGGCCATGTCGCGGCGCGGCATCAGCCCGGCCTCAAAAGCGGCGCGCCCTCCCTCCACGGCGCGCGCGAAGGCGGCGGCCATGCGCGGCGGATCACCGGCCTTGGCGACCGCCGTATTCAGCAGCACGGCGTCATATCCCAGTTCCATCGCCTGTGCGGCGTGCGAGGGGGCGCCCAGCCCGGCGTCCACGACGAGCGGGATGTCCGGAAAGTAGGCGCGCAGGGTCTTTAACCCGCCGGGATTGTTCAGCCCCTGGCCGGAGCCGATGGGAGCGGCCCACGGCATGAGCACGCGGCAGCCCGCGGCAAGGAGCTTCTCCGCCGCGCTCAAATCCTCGGTGGTGTACGGAAAGACCTGGAAACCGTCGCTGGCGAGCGTGGCGGCGGCTTCGGCGAGGCCGAACAGATCGGGCTGGAGCGTATCGTCATTGGCGATCACCTCCAGTTTTATCCATGGCGTCCCGAACAGCTCGCGGGCCATCATCGCGGTGGTGACGGCCTCTTTCGCCGTGCGGCATCCGGCGGTGTTGGGCAGAACCTTGACGCCGAGATCCTGCACGAGACGCCAGAACCGCTCCCCGCTCCGCTCTTTGGCGCCTTCACGCCGCAAGGAAACCGTGACGATCTCCGCGCTCGCCGCCTTGACGGAATTCTGGAAAATCTCGGGCGACGGGTAGAGCGCGCTGCCGAGGATGAGCCGCGAGCTAAAACGCTGGCCGTAGAATTCGAGCATGATCCGGGTTCAGCCTCCCTGGCGCGGCGAAACGATTTCGACATGGTCGCCCTCGCCCAGCGCCGTATCCGCGCGCCGCCCTCCGGGCACGAAGCCGCCGTTCAGCGCCGTTGCAATTCGGGCGTCGCCGCCATAGCCAAGCGCGGCGCACAGTTCCCCCAGCGTGCGGGCGTCCGTCTCCTGCTCTTCGCCGTTCACATAGATCCGCAATGAACACATCCTGGCGTGGTGTTGCGTCCTTTATATCGTGTGCGCCCAGTTCGGCAAGAGATGGGCCGGGCCGCTGCAGGGCAATCGCATGAAATATCAGGTGACGGAAAGGCGAAATTCTGAATCGCTCGGATGATCTCTTGATTCGCGAA
>JBNKDX010000203.1:0-4855 GCA_050288485.1 Rhodomicrobiaceae bacterium
AGGGCACCGGGTTGGGCACCGTCCCGTACATCCACTCCGATGTTCTGGCGTGCCACAATAGAACGAGCGACCAAGCCGGGGCGGTACGTGCTTCAGTGGTGCCTATTTCGAGAGACCGTTGTTGGGCGTACAGCAATCCTGCTTAAACACCAAGCAGGGGGCCGCTTTTGGAGCATCGATCCCCGCCTTGCCATCTGCGGCCGCTCACGCCGTCACGCGGCCTTACGCTGAGCCTCGCTCGCGAGCGGTGCGAAGAGTGCGGAGATGTCCGCCTCGGTCAGGTCTAGCGGGGTCTTCGCGCTGCCTGCGAAAAGCGCATCGGCGAGCGCTGCCTTGCGCGCCTTGAGCTGTTCGATCGCTTCTTCGATCCCTTCCTCCACGATCAGCTTGTAGACGAACACGGGCTTGTCCTGCCCGATCCGGTAAGCACGATCGGTCGCCTGGGCTTCGACGGCCGGGTTCCACCACGGATCGTAATGAATGACCGTATCAGCCGCAGTCAGATTGAGGCCCGTCCCGCCCGCTTTCAAGCTGAGCAGGAAAACGGGCGCCTTGCCGGACTGGAACACACGCACCGGCGTGGCGCGGTCGGTGGTATCGCCAGTGAGCTGGACATAGGGGATTTTCGATGCGCGCAACTCGGCCTCGATGAGGGCTAGCATGCTGGTGAACTGCGAAAACAGCAGAATGCGCCGCCCCTCGCCCACCAGTTCGGGGACGATCTCCATCAGCCGTTCAAGCTTGGCCGAGCCCTTGACCTTCTGCGCCCGTGGCATTTTCAGCAGGCGTGGATCGCAGCAGACCTGACGCAGCTTCAGAAGCGCGTCGAGGAAGATGATGTGGCTCTTGGCGAGGCCCTTCTTGGCGATCTCGTCGCGCACACGGGCGTGCATCAGCGAACGCACCGTCTCGTACAGATCGCGCTGCGCGCCTTCAAGGCGGACGCGTTCGACAATTTCCGTCTTTGGCGGCAGCTCTTTCGCCACCGCTTCCTTCGTCCGGCGCAGCATGAACGGCTTAAGGCGGCTGGACAGGAAGGACTGCGCCGCCGCATCGCCGTGCTTTTCGATGGGTGTGCGGAAGATGCGGCGGAAGGTGCGTTCGTCGCCAAGGAGCCCGGGACTCAGGAACGCGAACAGCGACCAGACTTCGCCCAGATTGTTCTCCAGCGGCGTGCCGGTCAGCGCCAGCCGGTGGCGCGCATTGATGCGGTGGGCGATGGCCGACACGGCAGCCTTCGGATTCTTGATCGCCTGCGCTTCGTCGAGGATCGCGGTATGGAATTCATGGGCGAGAAGCGTGTCCTGATCGCGTGCAAGGAGCGGATAGGTGGTGAGAACGAGGTCATGCTCGGCAATCTGCCCGAACAGTTCCTTTCGCCCCAGTCCGTGCAACGGCAGCACCGATAGCGACGGCGCAAAGCGCTCCACCTCGGCCTGCCAGTTCGGCAGAACGCTGGTCGGGGAGACGATGAGCGCGGGCTTGTCGAGGCGCCCCTGCGCTTTCTCGCGCGCCAGGAAAGCCAGCGCCTGCACGGTCTTGCCCAGCCCCATATCGTCCGCCAGCACGCCGCCGAAACCCGCGTCGCGCAGGAAATCCAGCCAGCTCAGCCCGTCGCTCTGATAGGGGCGCAGCTTGGTCTTGAATGTGCGCGGCGGCTTGACGGCGGCACGGCCACGGAGGCGGCCGCTGCGCAGGCGCTCGCCGAGCTCGATCAGCCGTTCCGCGCTCGCCGCCCAGGCGACATCCTCCATGCCCTCCGCGAAAGCGGCCAGCGCCGCGGCTTCCGCGCGATGCAGCCGCACCTTGCCGTCGTGGAGGCGGGCTTCGCGCGGGCCGATCAGTTCGAGAAGCGATCTCAGAATGGGAGCGAGCCTGTCGCCCGGGAGCGGCAGAAGGCGTCCGTCAGGGAGCGTGTGGTAAAGCCTGAGGCCGTCCAGCAGCTTCACGAAAGCGTCGTGTTTGCCGGGCTCTAGGGTGAGCGCCGTGATCTCCGCCGGCAGTCTGCCCAGCATCTCGGCCAGTTGCGGCACCAGATTGACGCGGTGGCCCTCGAAACTGATGCCCAGTTCGAAGGAAAACCAGTCGATCCCCGATCCTTCGCCGAGGTCCGCCCACCACTCCGCCGTGCCCTCGGCAATGCGGTAGGGGTAGTCATCGGACATGACGATTTCCCAGCCGTCGCGGATCAGCTCGGGCACCGTTTCCGAACCGAAGGCAAGGAAGCGGCCCGGATCATCGCAGGTCTGCAGCAGTTCGTAGGGGCCGGATACCTGCGACGGCGTCAGGAACAGGTCGCCGGCATGGTCCGGCGGAGCGTCGAACGGCATGTTGTTGAGTGCTCTGAAGCCGATTTTGGTGAGGCGCGCCAAAGCGGCGCCCTCAGCCTTGGTATCGCGCGGCGTCAGGATCACGCGGTCACCCTCGATGCGTTCGATGATCTGCTCGGGGCTGGCGCTGCGCACAGTGTCGCCGCCGTAGTTGAAGGACAGGCGGGCGAGCGGCAACAGGAAGGCGCCCTCGTGGCGGACCTCGCGCATATACCAGGCGAGGTGCGGCTTGATGCGAAGACGCAGCGCGAACAGGTCCAGCCGCGGAACGGGCGCGAGGATACGCGTTTCAATATTGTCCGGCGCTTCGGGCAGCGGCAGGTCCGGTGCGGCATCGTCCCCGCTCTCTACGCCGCTCGAAGCCGCCGGAGCGTCGCTCTTGCCACCTTTCGCGAGACGCTGGCGCATCGTTTCTTTTACGATCGCCGCCTCCGATGGCGCGATGGCGGGCGCTCGTGCCACCTCGACAGCGAAAGCGTGCGGCAGATCCGTCTCGATCATGCCCGCGATGCCCTTTTCCAGATCCACATAATGCGGCGGTTCCAGGGGCAGAATATCGTCGAAACACCGCCCGCCATGGGCAACGAAGGTCAGGCGCTGTTCGCCGCGCGCGGCCGAAACCCATTGCGGCTCGGCGCGTTCCGAAGGTCCTTCCCCCAGCACACAGCCGTTCAACGCGCCGTGGTGCAACCGCCCGGATTGCAGAAGTGCCGCGAAAACGCGCCGGCTCAGGGCGCCGGGCTCAAGCGAAACATCCTGATAACCCGCTGTGCCGTTTGTGCGATGCAGCCAGTTGAGATCGCGGAGAATGTCGAGATCGGCCTCCGTAACGAAACGCGCGACCTGCTCCTTGGGCCGCATGACGAGGGCCGGATCGTAGAACCTCCCATCGGTGAGGGTGCCATCCTTGCGGGCCCGCGCCGACACCGGCCGGATCCACACGCGCTTTGATAACGTCGCTGGAGGCGCATCCTGGTGATTGAGGACATAGCGGAGAACCCGCTGATTGCTGCTGGCCGCCCGCTTCGCCTCGGCGGGCTGCTCCGTTACTGCCGCCAGCCTGTCCAGCCACTGGGATACACTGCTGGAGAGCCTGACGCTCGGCGTCGGCTCTGGCGCCGGTGATGCCCTGCGGGTGGCTTGCGGGGCGGGGCGCAGCGCCGCCGAGCGCGCACCGACGGACGGACGCGGCTCGTCAAGGTCTTCGCGGTCGATTTTTTCGCCTTCAACATATTTCAGCAGTACCGCCGCAACATGCTTGCAGTTGGTACCCATCGGACAACTGCAATAGCCCCTGATCCGCCAGCCGCTACGTGTCGGAGAGAGGAGGATGGTCTGGCTGTAAGGCTTCGGGCGCGAGCCGAGAACACTTGCCGAGATATGACCGCCGCCAGAGGCCACGTCCATTTGCCGGACGCAGCCACGGGTGCAGAGCGCGGCCCCCCTCTGCAGCGTCTCATGACTGAATGTGTGCCGCAAATCGCCTGCGCTGAGCTGCATGAGCACCGCCCCCAAATGACAAGGGCGTGGTGGCGCCCCCGAATCGCTTGCATAAGGTTAGCGGCGGTGCCCCGCCCGCCACAACGATGCTCAGCTTTTGTCCACTGCCGCCCTGGCACATGCTTGAGGATGCATGGGCCAGCCCATGGCCTCAGATGTCTTCAGCTCGAACTGCGGCACATCATCAAGCAGGATCAGGCTGGGCGTTGCCTCTGAGACCCGCTCGTTCTTTCTTTTTGGCGATGCAGCCGCCGGGCTGCAGGTGTTCTGCCCGCTGGCCCCAGCTTGGCACTGCATATTTGCATAGCTGCGCTGTGATCACCCCTGCATGCGATCCGGGCCAACGGCAGCTTGCTTGGGTACAGCGCTCAATCCTAAACGCCACCCTGGCGTCGGGTTTTGTGCAGGTTTCTCGGATGCCGGGCCGGCTCGGGGGTGCGGCATGCTGCGCCCGGCGTCCGAGAAGCGCCAAAGCTCGAAATCGCGGGTGGCGGCGCACCGCCGGCGCAACACAGCTATGGGGATTTTGCGGGAACGGGTTCGCTGGGTTGATGCGATCGCGCCAGGTGAGCGAGGTGAAGTGGTGGTGTGGATCGGGTTCCCGACGACATGTAGGTGCGCGATAGGCTCGCGGACGAAGGGCTGCGCCGGCGTTGCGAACACGTGGGGCGAGCGGTAGCGCAAGCGGGAGCATCGCTGGCCGCTGGGAAGATGAATTTACGAATGACGGCGGTGTCGATCACGGGGTGCGCGCTCATGACGTGTCCATCCTTATCGGTGGCGCACGCGACGGCGGGCCGCGGGGCTGGGCGCCGCGTGCGAAGACCTCGATGACGCGCATGGGGCCGCCGCAGCATGGGCAGGGACGTTGCCTGCTCGCTTCGCCGGGGTGAGCGGTGGTTGACGGTGCAACCTCGCTGGCAGGCGACATCACGCCCAGCAGTTCGCGAGCGCGGGCGACATTGGCGGCGCGGTTGCCGTTGGCGAACAGGCCGTAATGGCGGATGCGGTGGAAACCCTTCGGC
>JBNKDX010000204.1:0-4839 GCA_050288485.1 Rhodomicrobiaceae bacterium
GTTACCGCGATAACCTCGGGATAGGCAGCCGGATAAACCGGCTCGCCCGCCGGTCCATCGTTGCCCGCTGCGGCGACGAACACGAACCCCCGCGCGCTCAGCGCCGCTATCCGCGTCCGCAGGATCTCGTCACGCGGGCCGGAAAAGCTCATATTGATCAGTTTCGCTCCCGTGGCGCTCATCCAGTCGAGCGCCCTGAGAAGCGAGATTGTGTCGGTTTGCGTGTCGCCGCTGTCGCCGACATAGAACGCGCTTGCGACATAAAAGACGGCATCGGGGGCAAGTCCCGGCGTTCCGCTGTCCGGCCGCCCGGCGAGGATCGCCAGCACCCCGGTTCCGTGCCAGCTCGATGACGCCTGCCTGCCGTCGGGGATGAAGCGCATATGCGTGATCCGCTGTCCGCTGAAGGCGGGGTGGTGCAAGTCGATGCTGGTATCGATGACGCCGATGGGAACGTCCTTCGTGCAGACCGCGAGGCGTGTCTTCCACCGGATGGCGCTCCGGGCGTAGCAATGATCGTCCTGACACGGATTGGCGAGGCCGATACGCGCGGGCCGGGTGCGTTGTCCGGGAGTGTGCGGCTTCATCGCCGGAAGATAGGGGCGGTAGAGCCGGTTGAGCTGAAAATTCTCCTCGGGCATTCCCCGTCTGAGCTGACGCATGGCGCCCAGCGCATCCATACCTCGGGGTGTACGCAGCACGGTAATGGCCGTCCCGTCGGCGAGGCGCGAAGAGCCTGCGGTCGAGAAGCCGAACGAACGCGCGCGGGCCGCGCCCTCCGGGGACAGGTTAACGGCAAGCACTTCGTTGGGCGAATAGGAGTTGGGCTTGATCTTTTCCGACTCCGGCCGTTGCGCGTCTTTTTTTGCTCCCTTTTCCTCGCTGTCCCCCGCTTTCTTCGCGGCGTCGGCTTCCTTGCGCTGATGCCCCACCGCCTTGCCCTGGGGAGTGTGATCGGTCTTCTCCCCCGTCAGCCCGGGAGGGGTCGCCTTGCCAGGGAAATCGATCGTGCCGAGGAAATCTACTGCGCTCTCGGTGATGGCGTTCAGATCCTTCAACGTCCCCAGATGCAGGCCCGAATCGGTTTTGGTCGCCGCCTCCAGAGCGTCGGTGACGTCATCGCTGTCGCGCTTTTCCTGGCCGGGCGGCACGAAGTCATCCGTGTCGTCGTCGAGTTCGGGGACGCTCTCAGTCTTGCCGTTGAGGAGATCCAGCACGGAAGGGCTGGCGGAATCGCCGGGATCAGCGTGACCATAGGCATTTCCAACGCCGTTCCCGGCTCCCTGACCAACGCCGTTGCCGCCGCCATTTCCGTTCCCATTGCCACCCGCGTTATTGCTGCCGGGGACCCCGCCTTTTCCGGCATAGGCGGAAATGGAAAGTCCAAGGCTGACCAGGGAGAAGGCGAGACACGCCATGCCCAGCACGGCCGCCGGCTTCGTGGGCGCCGATACCCCGGGGGCGGAGTCCGCCGCCCCGCTTCGTCTCCGGCGCCTGGCTGCGCGATGCATCATCGATATGTTGCAGCCTCCCGCGAGGCGTGCCCCCCACTTGCCCGGCCACTCACGCCGGAAATCAATCGTCCGCAGCCCGGCGGCGGCTGCTCAACGCACTTGGATCATATTCGCGGCGGAGGATCAGGCACATAAGCACTACTCCGTAGGCAGGCGTTCGCCCTTTGCGGCGTGGAATCAATACGCGGTGGCGGAAGGCGGAGCGCCGGGATCGCAAATGTCTCCCCCTTGCCAAATCCGCTGGTTTGCTGCGAAGTGGCTTGAGCGATGCGCCGCGGGGCCGCCGCAGGCTGCGGTCCGCTGCGAATCCCCCGGGGGGCGTCGGAAGATAAAAGGTGCAAGCGATAGGGAGGACGCTATGGTCGGGCCGGTGATGGTATCGGCGCGCGTTGAGACATGGCCGATTGAAGGGGCTTTCAACATTTCGCGCGGCGCCAAGCGTGAGGCGGTGGTTGTCGTTGCCGAGGTGACGGACGGTCAGGTTACGGGGCGCGGCGAATGCGTTCCTTACGCGCGCTATGGCGAGACGCCGGAAGGCGTGCTGGCGCAGATACGCGCGGCGCGTGCCGAAAACCGTGCCCAGCTCATGCGCGATATGCCGCCCGGCGCCGCCCGCAACGCGCTCGACTGCGCGCTGTGGGACTTCGAGGCCAAGGCGCGCGACACGCGCGCAGCAACGCTCGCCGGGGCGGGCGACATGCAGCCGGTGCTGACGGCCTACACCATCAGCCTGGATACGCCCGCAGAGATGGCCGCCAGAGCTGCAGAGGCGAGCGGCTTTCCGCTTCTCAAGGTCAAACTCGGCGGCGACGGCGATGCGGAGCGGCTGCGGGCGATCCGGACCGCGCGGCCGACGGCGCGCCTGATCGCCGACGCCAACGAAGGCTGGACGCCGGACACAGTGGCCGGACTGCTCGATGTCTGCGCCGAAACGCATGTGGAACTCGTGGAACAGCCGCTGCCGGCGGGGCAGGACGCCATCCTTGCCGGAATGCGGCGGCCTGTGCCGGTCTGCGCCGACGAGTCCACACATACCAGCGCGGATCTGGCCGCTCTCGCCGGGCGATATGATGCGGTGAATATCAAGCTGGACAAGGCGGGCGGTCTGACCGAAGCGCTGGCGATGGCGCGCGAGGCGCGGGCGCTGGGGCTGAAGATCATGGTGGGCTGCATGGTGGCGACATCGCTCGCCATGGCGCCGGCGCTGATCCTGGCGCAGGATGCTGATTGGGTGGACCTGGACGGACCGCTGCTGCTCGCGCGCGACCGCGTGCCGGGACTGGTCTGCACGAATGCCTTCCTCCTGCCGCCGCCACATTCGCTGTGGGGGTGATCGCGCTGGCGGAAGCGGTCAAGCCGCCGGAGATTTCTCGCCATTCCATGGAGCCACCCAATAGAGGAGCACCATGCCAGGCACGGCGGTCGCCGCGCTGATGAGGAAGAAGTTGGTCCAGCCCAGCCCCATCCTCTCCACGATGAAGCCGGCGATGACGCCCGTGATGCTGCGCGGAATGGCGAAGAAGCTCGAAAACAGAGCAAACTGGGTGGCGGAGAAATTCTTGTTGGTCTGGGCAGCGATGAAAGCGACGAACGCGGCAGTGCCCAGCCCCACGCCGAGATATTCGAAGCCGACGGCCAATCCCAGGAAGTAGATATTCTTGCCGGCTTCGCTCAACACGGCAAAACCGAAGATCGACAGGAGCTGGACCACGCCGAACAGCCATAAGGCGCGGTTGATCCCGGTCTTGACCATGACGAGGCCGCCCAGAAACCCGCCGATGATCATCGACCAGAAGCCGACGAGCTTCGCCACGGCGCCGATCTCGGTGTTGGTGAACCCGACGTCGATGTAGAACGGGGTCAGCAGCGCGGTCGCAAGGCTGTCGCCGAACTTGTACAGCAGCATGAACGCCAGGACAAGAATCGCTACCCCAACGCCGTCGCGGGTGAAGAACTCGTGAAAAGGCTCGACGATCGCTTCGCGCAGCGTCGCAGGAGGCCTGCCGTGCACAGCCGGTTCCGAGACCAGCGCCGTACACACGATGCCCGGGATCATGAAGGCCGCAGTCATCAGGAAGACCATTGGCCAGGACAAATGATCCGCCATGATCAGGCTCAGTCCACCGGGAATGAGCCCAGCCACCCGGTAGGCGTTGACGTAGAACGAATTGCCCAGGCCAAGCTCGATGTCGGGCAGGAGTTCGCGGCGGTAGGCGTCGATGGCTATATCCTGCGTCGCAGAGAACACCGCGATCACGAAAGCCGCCCAGACGATGGCGGTGGTCGAACTGGCGGGACTGAGCAGACCGATCCCGGCCATCGACGACAGGAGCAGAACCTGGCTGGCCAGCATCCATGTCCGCCTCCGCCCCAGAAAAGGCAGGCTGAAGCGATCGCACAGCGGCGACCACAGGAATTTCCAGGCGTAGGGAAGCTGCGCCAAGCCGATGATGCCGATGGTGGTCAGATCGACGTCGCTACGCCTCAGCCAAGCCGGAACGAGTTGCAACAAGAAATAGAGCGGCAACCCGGAGGAAAACCCCACCAGGATGCAGATCAGCATGCGGGGATTCCAGACGGCTTCGATCAGAGACGGTTTTGTCACCTGTGCAAGTGTTCCTGCCGATTGCATGCGCCGCAGCCTTAGCGAGGACGAAGGGACGGAAAAGGAAGCAGGAAAATAAGGCGGGGGCAAGCACGGAAGTCTCTCGCGTGCAACCATTGGCAGCTCGTCTCGCGCCAACCGTCGGGTATGGCCAAACGTTCCGCGATCATCGCCGCGCCGGGCAGGGTTTTGCTTCGCTCCCGGCTGCGAGGATTACTCGCTCACCCTGTTCTCGCGCCGGGTAGAGTCGAGATGTGGCGCGTTGGTTTTAGGCTGGACCTATCTGTTTGCCGCCCCTTTCGTCTGGCGGTGCCTCAATAGTCCGGCCGTGTCTCCGTTTCCACATCCCGCTCATCGAACCCGACGTGCGGATTTCCCGCATAGGGCTCTCGGACAAGACGTCACGCCTTCACCCACGACTGCTCGCGTCCGCGCGCGGTCAGACGTACGAGTCCGAAGTACCCGTAAAGGTGCGAGAGTGGATAGGTCCCGCCCTTGCGTCGTCTGACTTTGTGCTTGCAACGCAACCACCGGCGCAACCGCATCGCTGTGTAATTGTCGAGCGCCCGGTACGCCTTGCTGACAGTGCCTACCTGAAAGTAGTTCGCCCATCCCCGCAGCGACCGGTTCAACATTGCCACGAGCTCTGTGGTCTCTTGCCAAGTCCACTTCCGGTCCGTCAACGCATGGATTTTCTCCACCATACGCTTGATGCTCTTC
>JBNKDX010000205.1:0-4823 GCA_050288485.1 Rhodomicrobiaceae bacterium
CGATGTTCTGCCACCAGAGCTGCGCGAGCTTCGGATAGTCGGGGACGTTGACGCCGGTCGGCGTCCAGTTCACGCGGTCCGGCGAGCGGTAGAACTCGACGAGGCCGCCGAGCTTCGGCGCGCGCTCGGTGAACGACTTGTCGCGGATGTCGCTGTCGCGGATGATGGTCAGGCCGACATGGCTCTTCTTGAGCGACACGGTCTTCGACACGACGAACTGCGCGTAGAGCCAGGCTGCCTTGCGGCGGTCAACCGGCGTGGAGTTAAAGAGCGTCCACGAACCGGCGTCCTGATAGCCGAGCTTCTGGCCGTCCTTCCAATACGGGCCATGCGGCGAGGGAGCCATGCGCCACAAGGGCTTGCCGTCCTTGTCCACGGTGTTGTTGCCCTCGCTCTTCGGGGCGACCATGGTGGCGGTGAAGGCGGTGTACCAGAAGACTTGCTGGGCGACGTTACCCTGCGCCAGAGCGGGCAGCGACTGATAGAAGTCGTAGTCCGCCGCACCCGGAGGCGCGTATTTGCGCAGCCATTCGTCCCATTTGCGGATCGCGTAGACAGCCGCCGGACCGTTGGCGCCGCCGCCGCGCGTGACCGAAGCGCCCGCCGGATTGCAGGAGCCGGGCTCCATGCGGATGCCCCATTCGTCGATCGGACGGCCGTTCGGCAGGCCCGCGGAGCCTTCACCCGCCATGGAGAGCCAGGCGTCCGTCATGCGCCAGCCGAGGTCGGGAGCGCGCTTGCCGTAGTCCATGTGGCCATAGACGCGGACGCCGTCGATTTCCTTAACGTCGTTGCTGAAGAAGTTGGCGATATCCTCATAGGCCGACCAGTTGACCGGGACACCCAGTTCGTAACCGTATTTCTTCTTGAACTTGGCTTTGAGATCCGGGCGGCTGAACCAGTCGTACCGGAACCAGTAGAGGTTCGCGAACTGCTGGTCGGGGAGCTGCCAGAGCTTGCCGTCCGGGCCGGTGGTGAAGGACTTGCCGATGAAGTCATCGACGTCGAGCGTCGGCAGCGTCACATCCTTGCCCGGCCCGGCCATCCAGTCGGTAAGATTGGTGGCGCTCTGCAGGCGCGAATGCGTTCCGATCAGGTCGGAGTCGTTGATATAAGCGTCGTAGAGATTGCGGTTGGTCTGCATCTGGGTCTGGACCGCCTGCACCACCTCGCCTTCGCCGAGGAGCTGATGGTTGACCTTGATGCCCGTGATTTCTTCGAAGGCTTTCGCCAGCGTCTTCGATTCATATTCGTGCGTCGGGATGGTTTCCGACAGCACGTTGATTTCCAAGCCCTTGAAGGGAGCGGCGGCCTTGACGAACCATTCCATCTCCTTCAACTGCTGTTCTTTGGAAAGCGTCGAGGGCTGAAATTCTTTCTCAACCCACTTCTTCGCTTCGTCCATGCCCGCATAGCTGCTGGGCGCAAACGATGCGAGCGCGAGCATGGCGGCAACGGCGCCGGCGGCGCCAAGGCGTAGTCTCATTTGATGTTTCTCCTCCCATAAGCCCGGTCGAAACGCTACAATCGAATGCAAACGAATGTCAATCGAAAATCATTGAAGCGAAACCGGGCGGCGTGTGCAAAGTAAACGTGCGAATTAACGCGTATCTGTGGTTGTTTGTTTCGAATTCTCGCGTAACGCTTGCGTATTGCAGTGATTACGCATAACTTTGAAAGCGAAGGGGTTTTTTCATGGACATACTGACACCGCGGCAGACGGATATCGTCACCATCGCCAAGACGGAAGGACGCGTTTCGGTCGAAGAGCTTTCGGAACGCTTCAGGGTCACGCCGCAGACCATTCGCAAGGATTTGAACGAACTCTGCGACCGCGGCGTGCTGCAGCGTTTTCACGGCGGCGCCATCCTGGCCTCGGGCGTGGCCAATTTCGGCTATGCGGCCCGGCGCCAGATCGCCACCGACGAAAAACGGCGCATCGGCATCAAGGCCGCCGCGCTGATCCCCGACAATTCTTCGGTCATCATCAATATCGGCACCACCACCGAGCAGGTGGCCACCGCGCTGAGGGGCAAGCGCGGACTGCTGGTCATCACCAACAATATCAATGTGATCAACATTCTGCAGGGTTATGAAGATGTTGAAATCATAGTGGCGGGCGGCGTCGTGCGCCATTCCGACGGCGGCGTCGTCGGCGAGGCGGCGGTGGATTTCATCCGCCAGTTCAAGGTCGATTACGCCGTTGTCGGCGCATCCGCCATCGACGAAGACGGCACGCTTCTCGACTACGACTATCGCGAGGTCAAGGTCGCGAGGGCGATCATGGAATGCGCGCGCCGGACCATCCTCGTCGCCGACGCCATGAAGCTGGAGCGCACCGCCCCCGTGCGCATCGGCCATCTTTCGCAACTGAACTGCTTCATCACCGACATCGCCCCAACCCAGCGCATTCGCGATATCTGCCGGGACAATAGCGTCCAACTCGAAATTGCAGATGAGTCTTGATATTTCGAATTAGTTCGATAATCTTCGGTATCGTTCGCGGATCGAAAGCAAACGTCCGTTTTGCCGATCGCGCGGGCCCGCCGGACCACCTTCCGGTGCGAAACCGCGAAACGAGACGAGTGGATGTACGACATTGCAGTAATCGGCGGGGGCGTGAACGGGTGTGGCATCGCCAGGGACGCGGCGGGACGCGGTCTCTCCGTCCTCCTTGCGGAAAAGGGCGACCTCGCGGAGGGCACGTCCTCCGCCTCCACCAAGCTCATTCACGGCGGTTTGCGCTACCTCGAACACTACGAATTCCGCCTCGTGCGCGAGTCGTTGCGCGAACGCGAGGTGTTGCTGAAGATGGCGCCGCACATCATCGCGCCTCTGCGGTTCATCCTGCCGCATCACCGCGCATTGCGCCCCGCCCCGCTCATCCGGCTGGGGCTGTTCCTTTACGACCATCTCGGCGGGCGGGAAATCCTGCCCGGTTCGTACGGCGCGAACCTGCGCGACACCCCCGAGGGCGAGCCGCTGAAACCCGGCTTCGCCCGCGCTTTCGAATATTCCGACTGCCGGGTCGATGACGCCCGCCTCGTCGTGCTCAACGCCATGGACGCCGCCAGCCGCGGCGCCGACATCCGCGTGCGCAGCGAGGCGGTGGCGGCAGAGCGGACGGACGGCCGCTGGCGTATTCAGCTCTACGACCACCTCACGGGCCGCAACGAAGCGGTGATGGCGCGCGCGCTGGTAAACGCAGGCGGTCCGTGGGTCGCGCGCATCCTGTCGCGCTGCGTCGGCGCGCGGGCGCGCCCGCCGGTCCGGCTGGTGAAGGGCAGTCACATCGTCGTGCCGCGCCTGTTCGCGCACGACAAGGCCTATATCTTCCAGAACGCCGACGGGCGCGTCATCTTCGCGATCCCTTACGAGGACG
Organism: Rhodomicrobiaceae bacterium; assembly: GCA_050288485.1. Classification (GTDB taxonomy): domain Bacteria; phylum Pseudomonadota; class Alphaproteobacteria; order Rhizobiales; family Rhodomicrobiaceae; genus JARRLC01. The sequence continues at coordinate 3,383 of JBNKDX010000205.1, forward strand.
ACTTCACCCTCATTGGCACCACGGACGTGGACTACGACGGCGACCTGGTAAACGTCGGGATCTCGCCTGACGAGACCGTCTATCTGTGCCAGGCCGCCAGCGAATATTTCCGCGCCACCGTTCTCCCCGCATCGGTGGTGGGGAGTTTCGCTGGCGTGCGGCCGCTGTATGACGAGGGCAAGATGGCCGCCCAGGAGGCCACGCGCGACTCGGTGCTGCAGCTTGAAGGCGGCAAGGGCGGCGCGGCGCCGCTTCTGAACATATTCGGCGGAAAGGTCACCACCTATCGGCTTCTCGCCGAGGAAGCGCTGGCAAAGCTTGCGCCGTTCTTCCCGAAGGCCGGGCGGCCCTGGACACGCGGCGCGGCGCTGCCCGGCGGCGATTTTCCCCATGACGGGCGCGAGCGGCTGGCAAACCAGATCGGACGGGCGCTGCCTTTCCTCGGACCGGAGACGGCGGCGCGTCTCGCGCGCACCTACGGCGCCCTGACACGCGCGATCTTCGCGAACGCCGAATCCATGGCCGATCTCGGCGTCCATTTCGGCGCCGGGCTGACCGAGCGCGAAGTCCGGCATCTGCAGATGAGTGAATGGGCGGTCACGGCCGACGATATCCTCTGGCGGCGCACCAAGCTCGGCCTGCGCATGACGGCGGAGGAGAAGGACCGGCTCGCGGCGTGGCTTGCCGCCCCTGAAGCAACGCGCCTGTCTGCGCAAGGGCTCGGCTGAAGGCGCGCCGGGCGAGCAAAGGGAGTTGAGCCGCGCCCGCGCTCTGCTACCTTGAGCGCAGGGAGAAAACGGCCGACGGAGACAGCAGCCATGACGACGCCCTTCATTCTCGCCATCGATCAAGGCACGACTTCGTCGCGCGCCATCCTTTTCTCCGGCGATCTCAAGGTCGTCGCGCAGGCGCAGGAGGAATTCCCGCAGCATTTCCCCGCTTCGGGCTGGGTCGAGCACAACCCGGAAGATCTCTGGCGCACCACCGTGTCCACCATGCGCGCGGCGCTGGCCAAGGCGGGTGCGGAAGCCTCGCAGATCGCCGCCATCGGCATCACCAACCAGCGCGAAACGACCGTCGTATGGGAGCGTGCCACGGGCCGCGCCATCGCCAACGCCATCGTCTGGCAGGACCGGCGCACGGCCACGCTCTGCCAGAAACTCAAGGCCGAGGGCCACGAGCCGATGGTGGCGGCGAAGACCGGCTTGCTGCTCGACCCCTATTTCTCCGGCACCAAGATCGCCTGGCTTCTCGACAACGCACCCGGCGCCCGCGCGCGCGCCGAGGCTGGCGAACTCGCCTTCGGTACCGTGGACAGCTTCCTGCTCTGGCACCTGACGGGCGGCGCCGTGCACGCGACCGACGCCACCAACGCCGCGCGCACCCTCCTGTTCGACATCCATAATGGCTGCTGGGACGAGGACATGTGCCGCCTGCTGGG
>JBNKDX010000206.1:0-4822 GCA_050288485.1 Rhodomicrobiaceae bacterium
GCGCTGCTTGCTGGCGCGCCGCGCGACGCCAAGGCTGACGGCGGCGCTGTCGCCGTCGGTGTGGCGGCTTACCTTGCCGCCGACTATATCGTCGGGCGCGAGTGCCGCCTGCGGACCTGGCCGTTCAACATCATCCACAAGGTCGGCCGCGTGCTGCATGGCAAGCCCGCCTGCAAGCGCGTGCATCGCCGCCACCGCCGCCGCTAACGGCCGCTTGGCCGCTCGAAAACGTTCCGGGCGGCCTCCGACGACATCCAAGCCGTCCCGGTCACAGACCTGGGCGGCTTTTCCGTTTCATGACCGCCGTGTGCAGGGCGATCGCCGCAGCGTTGGAGACGTTCAGGCTCCGGATAGGGCCGGTGGTGCTCAGCGTGCAGATGGCGTCGCAGGTCTCGGCCGTCAGGCGCCGCAGGCCGCGGTTTTCCGCGCCGAGGACGATGGCCAGCCGCTCGGGTGCGGGCAGGTCTTCGAAAGCGATATCCCCGCCGGAATCCAGCCCGATGCGCATGAAGCCGAGGTTCCCCAATTCGCGCAGCGCCTGGGCGAGATTGGCGGGCAGCATGACCGGCACATGCTCCAGCCCTCCCGACGCCGCTTTCGCCAGCGCACCCGCGAGCGGCGGGCTGTGGCGCGCCGTCATGATCAGGCAGTCTGCGCCGAACGCGGCGGCGGAACGCAGAATGGCGCCAGCATTGTGCGGGTCGGTGATCTGGTCCAGCACGATGGCGAGCCGCGCGTTCTCCAGAACCTCGGGACCGGGTTCCGGCAGCGGCGCCGCCTCCACCAGGATGCCCTGATGAACGGTTTCCTCGCCGAGCATGCGGCCGAGGTCCTTCGGCGTGACATCGCGTATGGCCGGCCCCTTCCCAACCGTGACCGCGGCGACGCGCTGGGCGGCGTTCGGCGTGGCATAGACGGCCCGGATCGTTCGCCGCGGATTGGCGAGCGCGGCTTCGGCGGCGTGCAGGCCGTAGATCCGCACGGTATCCGGCGTGTCCCGTCGGCCTTCGCGGCCATGGCGTGCCCGGGAATTACGCTCCTGGGGTTTGTGGCGGCGGCCGGGCTTCATGTGCGGCGCCGTCCCGTGGCGGCGCCCGAGGAGCACGATCTGATGGCGGAAGGCGTTTCATAGTAAGGCATGCGGCAGGATATAGCCCGCGCCGCCCGCTCACGGAAACAGCTTTTCGCCCGCTTCGCGCGGGAGCGGGGCGTTATTACACCCGCAGCCTGTGCACAGTTTCGCCCGCATGGGGACAAGTGACGCCGTCACCCCAGGCGCCGTTGCCCTCATTCGCGAATCGCCGTCATGCATGTGCAACGTACGGTTGTGTTTCGGCGTAGACCTTCGCAGCATGACAACGGAGAACGCGCAAGATGAAACAGGCCATTCGCTTCCAGGCTCGGTCCGGTATGCTCAGGACGCTAGTCACGGCGGCGGCGTGCAGCATCATGCTGGCATTTGCCGCCAGCGCCGCGGAGGACGAGCCGGTCGGTGAGGAGGGCCCCGATGCGGGAACCGGCGTCAAGATCGGCGGCTTCACGATCAATACGAACGTCGAACTTCTGTCCGACTGGGTCTCGAACGGCTACACGCAGGCGGAAGGCAACCCCGTCATCCAGGGGGAATTCATCGTCGGCCGCAACGGCTTTTACGGCAAAGCCTGGGCATCGAGCATGAAGGTCCTGGACGATGTGACGGGCGTCACGCTCTATGAGGAAATCGACCTCACCTTCGGCTATGAGAAGACCGTCAGTGACTTCACCTTCGTCGTCGAGGGGGTCTACGTCACCTATCCTGATACCGACAATCCGATTTACGACTACGACTACTGGGAGGCGAAGACGGGCATCGCCTACAAGTTCAGAAAGCGCCTCACGGCGGGTGTGGCGCTGCGCTATTCGCCGGATTACTCTGGCGAGGTCGGGCCGAACTGGATCGTCGAAGGCACTGCGGAGTACGAGTTGCCGAAATTCCGCATTTTCTCCCCGGCCATCACCGGAGAAATCGCGTGGCAGGACGGCGACGAAACCGACGGCGTGGACTACGGATGGTGGGACGCCGGATTGGAACTCGGCTTCGCCAAGCACTACAAGCTTGATTTCCGCTATCACAACACCATCAGCGCCAAGGAATGCGCCGGGCAATGCGGTTCGCGTTTCGTCTCGGCGGTGAAAGCGGAGTTCTGAGCGGCAGCCGCTTCTTCCAGCAAAGAGGGCAGGGGGCCCCGCCCCCGCCGTTATCAGGGAAGCAGCACGATCGACCCCGTCGTCCGCCGCGCCTCCAGATCGCGATGGGCGTCGGCAGCGGCGCTCAACGGGTAGGTGTGGTTGACGGCGATCTTGACGATGCCTTGCTGCACGACGTCGAACAGGTCCCCGGCCGCCGCCACCAACTCCTCGCGCGCAGCAATGTAATGGAACAGCGACGGCCGCGTGGCGAATAGCGAGCCTTTCTGCCCGAGAAGCGTGATCTCAAAAGGGGGCACGGCGCCCGAGGCGTTGCCGAAACTGACCCACATGCCGCGCGGGCGCAGGCAGTCCAGCGACGCGGGGAACGTGTCCTTGCCGACCGAGTCGTAGACCACGTCGCAGCCTCTGCCGCCGGTGATCTCCCGGACGCGCTCGACGAAGTTCTCGCGGGCGTAGTTGATGACATGCGTGCAGCCATGCGCCCTGGCAAGCGCGGTCTTCTCGTCGGACCCGGCGGCGCCGATGATCGTGGCCCCAAGATGGGCGGCCCACTGCATGGCGATGAGGCCGACGCCACCCGCCGCGGCATGCCACAGAAGCGTCGTCTCGGGTCCGACGGAATAAGTGCGGGTGAGCAGATATTGCACCGTCATGCCTTGCAGCATCATGGCGGCGGCAGTCTCGAACGCGATGCCGTCGGGCAGCTTCACCAGACGGTCGGCGGGAATGAGCCGCTCCTCGGCGTAGGCCCCGAGCGGCCCCGCATAAGCGACGCGGTCGCCCGGCGCGACTTCCGTCACGTCAGGCCCCGCTTCCAGCACCACGCCCGCGCCTTCCGAGCCGGGCACGAAGGGCAGTTCGGCCACTTTGTAAAGGCCGGTGCGGTGATAGACGTCGATAAAATTCACGCCCACCGCGTGTTGGCGGATTTTCGCCTGCCCCGGTCCGGGCGCCGGGACTTCGACCTCGTTCCACTGCAGGGCTTCGGGTCCGCCATGGGCATGTACACGGATCGCGTGGTTCATGAACTGACTTCTCCTCATTTGTCGGTGCGGGCAACCGGCCGCGCGGGGGCAACTGCAGGAGGGCAACCTCATTCGTCGGCGTCGGTCCAGCCGGGCACGGCGAGAAAACGCTCGGACCGGGACGTCTTCTCGAAGACGCTCCCCGAGGGCTCATCCAGGAAGGGGATGATGCTGGGATCGTAATTGGCGATGGTGTTGACGTTGTAGTAGCCGAAATTGTCCGCGTCTTCGAGATATTCGTCGCTCTCGAAGGCGGACATGAAACGCCAGCCGCTGTCCGTCTCGTCGTCCGGCTCTTCGCGATACATGAAGCGGACGGGGTATCCCTCCACGGTGATCTTGTCGGAGGCGATGCAGCCGCCATAGCCCTCGACGAGCGGCTTGATCTCTTCGGCGGACAATTTGTAGTTCTTGCGCATCGCCCTTTCCCCGAAAACAGCAATAACCGCCGCACGCCGTTTTCGCTACCCCCGATCGGCTCAAAGATGGGTGAAAAAGGGCGGCGGGAGTCAATCGGCGGACGCGCTCGCGGATTGCGTCCTTCCCGGCGGGGGATGCAGGCGCAGGCGCCTCGCGCTTTCGGCGAGCCTGGCCTCGTTCAGAAGCCCGCGTTCATGGGCGACGAGCGCGCAGCGCATGACGCGATAGAACTGCTGCCCGTCATACGCCACGAGGAGCAGGTCGATCCCGGCGTTCAGCGCCTCGATGACGGCGTCGCACAGGCCGTATTGATAGACGGGCGACATCAGCAGGTCGTCGGTGATCGTTACGCCCTGAAATCCCCAATCCCGCCTCAGCATGTCCTCGATCACCGCCCGCGAATGCGATGCGGGCCGCACCGGGTCGATGGCCGTCAGGTTGACGTGGCCAATCATCAGGAAGGCGTTGGTGCCGGCGAGCACCTTGCGGAACGGCAGCCAGTCCGTGGCCTCCAGTTCGTCCCGGGGAGCGTCGATGTTGACGCGGAAATGGTGGGTATCGGCCGTGATGCGTCCGAGGCCTGGGAAATGCTTGACCACCGGCGTTACGCCCGCATCTTCCAGCCCCTGCGCATAGGCGAGACCGATGTCGGCCACGATCCGCGCATCGGCGGCGATGGCGCGGCGTCCGATATGGCTGTTCCGGTCGAGCAGACCGCCGCCGGACGCCGGACGCAGATCGAGCACGGGCGCGAAATTGACGGTAATGCCGAGGGCAGCCAGCTCCTGGCCCTGGAAAATACCGTAATGCCGTGCGGCGACGCGCCGCCGCTCCGGCGCCATGCCGGCCAGGGTTGTCAGCGAGGGAAGCGGTGTCAAAGGTGGCGACAGGCGCGACACGATGCCGCCTTCCTGATCCGTGGCGACGATGAGCGGCGGCAGGCCATGCGCTTTGCGAGTATCCTGCAAGCGTTCGATCTCGTGCCGCAGTTCCCCCGCCGTCTTGCCGCGCGCATTGCGGCTGGTGACGTAGACACCGCCGATAAGGCCGCGCCGGGCCAGCAGCGCGACTTCGTCGAAGCGCGTGTAACCCGTGATGAAATGGCGGCCGAGCACCTGCACCTCGGGACCGTTCGCCGACAGCACCATGTGCTTGCGGAAGTAGAACGCGCCGCCTGCCACCGCCAG
>JBNKDX010000207.1:0-4796 GCA_050288485.1 Rhodomicrobiaceae bacterium
CTTCCAAAACCTCATCGCCGAAAACAAAGCTATCGGCTCCATCTTTCGGATCGTTTGAAAATGAGGGGATACTTGAGGTCCGCGCCCCGCCGTGGCGGGGTGAACCGCTTCGAAAGCGGCAGCCACGCCACGATCGCCAAGTTATCTCATTTCCGTTTTGTCGGGGCGGTTCCGAAGGAGCCTTTCCACCGCGATGCCTTTCGCGCTACCGCGGGTGCGCGGCCCTCTAACAAGACCCGTTTTTGGCGCGGCGGCGCCCCCTGCGGGTGGCTCATTGCCCTTATGGACCAAGCTGATTGTGACGTTGTGTACGTCTTTGCGCTCACCTCCGAACGCCCCGGAGAGCTTCGTCAGCTTCAGATGATGGCTGACCGCGTCGATATCGGCGCTCGGCTCTACCTTGCCGTTATAGGAGGTCGTGAAGGTCAATTCGTCGATAAACTCGACGTCCTGCCCGCCTCCGCTGCCGGACGGCTTCCCGCCGCTTCCCTTCTTTGAGCCGGCGCTTCCCCCAAGATTCCGGCCAAGCGTGCCCACCTCCAGCAGTTCCAGATAGGTGCGCACCACCTCGTCAAGACCGATTTCGCCCGTAATGGGATAACGCCATGATACGGATGACGGCTCACAGTTTTCCTTCGGCTCTCCCAGAAGCTCCCAGAAGTCGTCGCCGATTACAAAGCTGCGGTCGGCCTTGCGTTCTTTGGTTTCGCCGAGACCAAGACTCAGAAGAGCCTTTCCATTGGAGAACGGGAAGGTCAATACTGCTTTTCCGTCGGCAGAATCGCTCTCGCTTATCGTGAACCTGAAGTCGTACCCGATGGCCGCATCACGCAGTTTTCGTTTCAGCAGCGCCCTCAGCTTCCTCTCTCGCTCTCCTTTCGCTTGCTTCTTATTGGCGCTCTTCTCGTATTTATTATTTGCGGCCTTTACGCTCTCTTCAAGTCCGGCTCTTCTATCCGGATCGACCGCATGACTGATAAGGGCGTCGCGCGCCTCGCAGCGGATCTTCCGTACGATATCAACGGTAGAGGCGCGGGTCACATCTTCCGGCAAGGGATGCATCGAACACCCCGCAACCCCGGCAGCCAAAGTTGTCATGAAAAGCAATCTTACGCATGACATGATAATCCCCCGCCAAAATCCCCTACCAATGCAAAGAACGCAGACCGCCTGCTGGTAGCGTAAAATTTTCCGATAATTTTAACGGATTATTACACGGCCGGTTCCGTGCACCAACGGACATGACGCGTCATCCCCGGTTTAAACCCTGGGATGTTGCCGGACAGGCACAGCCGGCAAGCGGTGCGGGAGATTGGGCGTGGTGAAATGCGGCAATTCTACTTAGGCGGCGCAAACCCGTGAGGTGCCCGCCCAATGGCCAGGAATTTGTCGTGCCGCGCCTGGCGCACCTTCTCGCCCGCCATGCCGTCGAACTCGCGCAACGCCTTTTCGATGATGTTGCCGGTCAGCCGCATGACTGCCGTCGTGTCGCGATGGGCCCCGCCTAGCGGCTCTTTGATGATCGTATCGATGATACCCATCTGCGCCAGATCCTGGGCGGTGATCTTCATGTTCGTGGCCGCGTCCTGCGCGCGCGCGGAATCGTGCCAGAGGATGGAGGCCGCCGCCTCGGGCGACGCCACCGTGTATATCGAGTGCTCCAGCATCAGCACCTTGTTGGCGGTGGCGATGGCGACAGCGCCGCCCGAACCGCCCTCGCCGATAACGACGGCGATGACGGGCACCGTCAGGCTGAGGCAGCAGTCCGTCGAGCGCGCGATGGCCTCGGCCTGCCCGCGCTCCTCGGCGCCCACGCCCGGATAGGCGCCCGCGGTATCCACGAAAGTGATGACCGGCATTCCGAATTTCTCGGCCAGCCGCATGAGGCGCACCGCCTTGCGATAGCCCTCGGGCCGGGCCATGCCGAAATTGTGCTTGAGGCGGCTCTCGGTGTCGTCGCCTTTCTCGTGGCCGATGACGATCACCGACCGTCCACGGAAACGGCCCGCGCCGCCGATGACGGCCATATCCTCCGCGTAGTAGCGGTCGCCCGCCAGCGGCACGAAATCCTCAATGAGGGCTTCGATGTAATCCAGGCAGTGCGGGCGGTTGGGGTGGCGGGCAACCTGCGTCTTCTGCCATGGCGACAGCTTGGCGTAGGTCTCCTCAAGCGCGGTGCGCGCCTTATCCTCCAGAAGCTTGACTTCGTCCTCGATCGAAACGGAGCTGTCCTCGCTCTTCAGCGCCTTCAGTTCTTCGATCTTGTTTTCCAGCTCTGCGATCGGTTTTTCGAAGTCGAGATAGGTGCGTATCATTTCGGTGCCACCAGCGATACCTCTCGCTACAGGCATTTCCCGTAGCGTCACCCGGAGGTTTTCCCCCGGATTCGTCCGTCGCGCTTCCTGGCGAAAGCCAAAAAACAACGCCCGCCCTGATGACGGTCAGGACGGGCCTCTAAGTGCCGGTCGGTGCGCGCGCTGTCAAGCCCCGGCGCGCCCGTCCCCCGGGAGCGAGCCGCTCAGGCGTCGGTCAAATGCTGCGCGCCGAGCGGATGGTGCTCGTGCACGACCCGACGCAGATGGCCTTCGAGCAGATGCGTATACACCTGCGTGGTCGAAATGTCGGCGTGTCCGAGCATCTTCTGCACCGAGCGCAGATCGGCGCCGCGTTCCAGCATGTGGCTGGCGAAAGCGTGGCGCAGCACGTGCGGCGATACCCGCGACGGGTCGATTTTGGCCTGTTGCGCGAGAAGCTTGAGCTCCTGCGCCAGCCGCTGCCGCGTCAGATGACCGTACTGTCCCCAGGAGGGGAACAGCCAGGGCGAGCCGTTGGCGCCGCCCATTGTCGCCGCATCGCACTCGCGGAGATAGAGCGAAAGGGCCTCCTGCGCCGCGGGATTGAGCGGGACCATGCGCTGGCGCCCGGCCTTGCCCTTGATGGTCAGCGTGCGGTCGTCGCCGACGAGCGCCGAGCGCGGCAGCGCCACCAGTTCGGACACCCTCATACCCGTTGCGTAAAGGATTTCCAGCAGGCAGTAGAGCCGGAGCGCCTTCAGGCGCTGGCCGCTGGCCGAGTCTGCGACGCGGGCGCGCGCCGCTTTCAGAAGCATGTCCACTTCATCGACGGTCAATGTCTTCGGCAGCGCCGTTTCACGTTTTGGCCCGCCGACCAGCGCGGCGGGGTCGTCAGTTCTGACGCCCTCCGCGAGAAGGAAGCGGTAGAACTGTTTCAGAGCCGACAGACGCCGCGCCCGCGAGGACGCGGCGAGCCCCTCCTCAACCATGAGCGCGATGAACCCGGTGATGTCCTCAGTGGCCGCATCCGCCAGACCGCGTCCGCGCGTCACCACGTAATTGGAAAAATTGGTCAAATCGCGTGAATACGCATCGAGCGTGTTGTTCGAGGCTCCCCTCTCCGCGCTCAGCATTTCCATAAAACGTTCGATCAGGTCAGGCTTCGCCTCGCCCGGATCATCCCCCCGTCCTTGCCCCATAGCGTCGGTTCTCAATGTGTCCGTCCCGTTAGGCGGCCGCCATGCGCGCGTCATGTCAACCCCGTATTAACTCTCGGGTTACTTGCAGAACGCAATAAGCCGGAAACACCCCTTTTCCGGCTGAACGGTCGCGAACAACCCACCCCCAATAACACGAAGGACAACCTTCGCGCGAGATCAAAGAACGATAACCAACACTACTGCAGTCTGCACGACTACCGTATTTTCAGGTTACGCACGGTTTGGGTGGTTGCCTTCGGGACGGGCTCGAAATACTTGGCCAGTACATACATGCTGCCGTAGAACGTCCCAACCGCGACACCGCATATCGTGAGAAACCGAATCAGACTTGGCATCGTCTTTCCGTACCCTTATCAAAAATTCCTATCGGAGTTTGGCGGTATTATGACCTGCAGCAAAATGCCGCCCGTGCGCCGAGACTAGCAATAAATTGATCACCTTGTGTTGACACGCGGCCGGATGCTGGCTGAAGTGCTCCCTCAGGCTACTTGAGCACAATCCGAGAAACCCGTGAAGAGGTAAAGGCATGGTAACGGCGGAGATGATCCGGCTGACACGAGCACGGCTCGGCTCCCGGAGCATCGTGCTCATCGGCCTGATGGGCGCCGGGAAATCGGCCATCGGCAAGCGCCTCGCCGCGAAGCTCGACATTCCCTTTACCGACGCCGACCAGGAGATCGAGGCGGCTGCCGGCAAGACCATCAACGAAATCTTCGCCGAGGATGGCGAGGCATTCTTCCGCGACGGCGAGCGCCGCGTCATCGCCCGCCTTCTCGAAAGCGGCCCCAAGGTGCTTGCCACCGGCGGCGGCGCCTTCATGAACGAGGAAACCCGGGACCGCGTTGATGCCGGCGGCGTCTCGGTATGGCTCAACGCCACCCTCGAAACTCTCATGCAGCGCGTCCATCGCCGCGACAATAGGCCGCTGCTGAAGACCGGCGATCCGCACGCGGTCATGGAGCGCCTGATCGCCGAGCGCTATCCGGTCTACGCGCTGGCGGATATCGCCGTCGTCAGCAGAGACGTTGCGCACGAGACGATTGTGGACGAGATTATCTCCGCACTCGCTACATGCCCCAAGCTCACGGCGGCGAGCTGAGCACATCCCCGCAAGAAAGAGAGAGCGATGGCGGAAACCGAGACCCCCGAGACGGGCATCATGCGAACGGTAAAGGTCGCGCTGGGCCCCCGCAGCTACAACATCGTGATCGGCCCCGGCGTTATTTCCGGCGCCGGCGCGGCCCTGAACGTGGTGGCGCCGGGCGCGCGCTGCGCGGTCGTA
>JBNKDX010000208.1:0-4775 GCA_050288485.1 Rhodomicrobiaceae bacterium
GATTACCGCAACGATCCCTCCACCAAGGCGTTCACCGAACTCGTCAACACCTACAAGCCGGAGATCCTGCTCCTCGGCGCCACCACGCTCGGACGCGATCTCGCCGGGTCGGTGGCGACGACGCTGCTCACCGGCCTCACCGCCGACTGCACCGAGCTGGACGTGGACGCCGACGGCTCGCTGGCCGCCACGCGCCCGACCTTCGGCGGGTCGCTGCTGTGCACGATCTACACCCTGAACTACCGTCCGCAGATGGCCACCGTCCGCCCCCGCGTCATGCCGATGCCGCCGCGCGCCGAGGGCAAGGTGGGCCGCGTGGTCGAGGTGACGCCGAATCTGGCCGAGGAGGACATCGTCACCAAGGTGCTGTCCTTCATCCCCGACCGCGACACCAACAAGGCCAACCTCGCCTATGCCGACATCGTGGTGGCCGGCGGCCTGGGACTGCAGGCGGCGGAGAACTACCAGCTCGTCAAGGCGCTCGCCAGCGCGCTTGGCGCCGAATATGGCGGCTCGCGCCCGCTGGTGCAAAAGGGCTGGATCACCGCCGACCGCCAGATCGGCCAGACCGGCAAGACCATCCGGCCCAAGCTTTACATCGCCGCGGGCATATCCGGCGCCATCCAGCATCGCGTCGGCGTCGAGGGCGCGGATCTGATCGTGGCCATCAACACCGACAAGAACGCGCCGATCCTCGACTTCGCCCATCTCGGCATCGTGGGGGATGCGATGCGCATCCTCCCCGCGCTCACCACCGCTTTCGCCAAGCGCCTGTCCCCGCACCGCCACGATTTGCTCGCGAGTTGAAGGAGGCTTCCATGATCGAAGAAAAGTTCGACGCCATCGTTGTCGGGGCCGGGCCCGCGGGTAACGCCGCCGCCTACACCATGGCGAAACGCGGCCTGAAAGTGCTCCAGCTCGAACGCGGCGAATATGCCGGGTCGAAGAATGTGCAGGGCGCCATCCTCTACGCCGACGCGCTGGAGAAGATCATTCCCGATTTCCGCGAAGAAGCGCCGCTTGAGCGCCATATCATCGAGCAGCGCATCTGGATGATGGACGACCGCTCGCATTCGGGCATGCAGTACCGCTCCGACGATTTCAACGAGGAAAAGCCGAACCGCTACACCATCATCCGCGCGCAGTTCGACAAATGGTTCTCACGGCAGGTCCGCGCCGAGGGCGCGCTCGTCATTTGCGAGACGACCGTCACCGAACTCGTGCGCCAGGACGATGGCCGCGTCATCGGCGTGCGCACCGACCGCACGGGCGGCTTCATCCGTGCTGATGTCGTGGTGCTGGCCGAGGGGGTGAGCGGGCTTCTGGGATCGCGCGCTGGCCTGCGTCCGGCGCCCACGCCTGCAAGCGTGGCGCTGGCGGTGAAGGAGATGCATTTCCTGCCCCAGGAGACCATCGACGCGCGCTTCAACCTCAAGGGTGAGGAAGGCGTGGTCATCGAGGCGGCGGGCACGATCACCAAGGGCATGACCGGCACCGCGTTCCTTTACACCAACAAGGAGTCGATCTCGATCGGCATCGGCTGCCTGATCTCGGACTTCACCGAGACCGGCGAGACACCCTATGGCCTCCTGGAATCCTTCAAGGCGCATCCCTCCGTCGCGCCGCTCATCGCGGACGCCGAGGTGAAGGAATACGCCGCGCACATGATCCCGGAGGGCGGTTACAACGCCATCCCGCAGCTCTTCGGCGACGGCTGGCTGATCGCGGGCGACGCCGGTCAGTTCGTGAACGCGGTTCACCGCGAAGGCTCCAACCTCGCCATGACCACGGGCCGCGTCGCAGGCGAGGTGATCGCCGCCATCAAGACGCGCCGCGACCCGATGACCGCGGAAAACCTCTCGGTCTACAAGAAGAAGCTCGACGAGAGTTTCGTCATGAAGGACCTGAAGAAATACCGCAACCTGCCCAAGGCGCTGCACAACAAGCATCTGTTCACCACCTATCCGCAGTTGCTCTCGCAGGCGATGCAGACCTGGTTCCGCGTCGACGGGCAGGACAAGAAATCGAAGGAGAACGAGATCGTGAAGTCGTTCTTCCGGACACGGCGGTTCACCGGCCTGGTCGGCGACATCTTCAGCGTCGCGCGCGGCTGGCGGTAGGCCGCGGGGTGAAGGAACAGCAACACATCAGCGTAAGGAACCATCCGATGACCGCCACACCCGAAACCGCGATCCGCGTCGAAGACAAGCTTTTCCAGAACCGCTATCTGGTCGATGCGGGCCGCCCGCACATCAAGATCCGCCCGCACACGACGCCGTCGGCGGCGCTCCTGTCGCTGACCCGCGTCTGCCCGGCCGGGTGCTACGCGCGCACCGACACCGGCCAGGTGGAGATCACCCCCGACGGCTGCATGGAATGCGGCACCTGCCGCGTCGTGGCCGAAGCAACCGGCGACATCGAGTGGAATTATCCGCGCGGCGGATTCGGGGTGCTGTTCAAATTCGGGTGAAACACGGGAAGGCGGACGCTGTCCGGCGATTTCCTCTCCCTTTCGGGCGCGCCCCGGACATCGTCCGCCCCGAAGCGCGCTACATGACGAAATGAATGCAACGCCCCCGGCAGTGCAAACTTCTCCGATGTCAGCAATTCTAAGTTGAGTGAGACACGGCGCCGCAGTTCCGCCCCCGTCTAGGCAAAAATCCCGGCAAACCTTTGCGCTTGACCTGCGTAGAGGTAGACTAGTACACCCCGCAGGAAATCCTGAGCTGTTTGCCGCGAGCGCTCTCAGGATTTTCTGCGGATAAGGTGTACTAGCAACTTATTGACTCTAGTACAGCTTTCCGGAAGCAAGTTCGCCGGCAGCGCACGCGGCCAATCGGCGGTGAACTCGCGTCCGGCTGTACTGAGGCAGCTTGCAACAAGCGTGACGGGCATATCATGACGATTTCTCATGACCCGGTGCTAGTCATGTTGTCGGTTTTTGTCGCCATCACCGGGGCGATCACAGGTCTGGCACTGACGGCAGGCTATCACCAACGCTACCGGCCGAACTTTTCATTCGCGCTGTTCAAGGGCTCCGTTGCCATCGGAGCGAGCATCTGGGCCGTGCACTTCATCACCGTGCTGGCGATACGGTTCCCGGTGCCCGTGAACTACAATTTCGTGGAGACGATGGTCTCGCTTTACGTCGCGATTATCGGCGCCGCGCTCGGGCTCCTCATCGTCCACGGCAGCCGGCTGGGCGCGGCGAGCAGCGTGGTGGGCGGCGCGCTGATGGGCGGAACGATCGCCGCCATGCATTATCTGGGTATGGGGGCCCTGCGCGGCTGCGGAGTCGTGCAGGATGCTCCCGGCGTCATTACCACCGTGACGATAGCCATCGCCGCGTCCACGCTGGCGCTGTGGCTGACGTTCCGCAGACGCAGCACCGCCGCAATGCTGACCGGCGGCCTGCTGCTCGGCCTGACCATACCGTCAGTGCACTACCTGGCGATCGCCGCCGCCGAATTCCGCTATCTGCGCGCGGCTCCGCGGATTCACATGCCTCTGATCTCGAAAGAGGTGCTGGTCGTCACGGTCGGTGTCGCCGTCGTGGCGATCTGCGGCGCATTCCTCTTCCTTTTCGCGAAGCTAGCCCTGCGTGGCGACGGCCGGGGGCAACGTATCCGCGAAGGCGGACCGGCGCGGTATTAGACGCGCCGGTTTCCGCCGCTCGTCGCGTGATAGTCGAGAGCTTCCCGCCGCCGGTCAGAACCCTAATCCAGCCTAGGGTTGTTGGAGATAGTAGACGTAAGTAACGATGGGCGCCCCATCATCATTGCCGGTGCAGTTCTTGAGCTTGTAACCGATGACTCCACGGCGCACGCCCCGCAGAAGGGCCTCTTGAACCAGGCTCTTGTTCGGGGTGAGCAACTCCCCGTAAATGCGTTCGGCGTTCCACTGATTTATCCCCAGTTTACCTTCGATCTCAACCTCTATTTTACGCAACCTCTGGTTGCGGTGATGCTCCATGATACCAGTAGCGCCCGTCGTCATGATGAGTGCGCAGGCAAGGGCAGCAAACAGCCATTGCTTCGACCATCCGGCGGCAAACAAACTCACCAAAGAAAGGAAAAATCCGGCCAGATTCAGGAAAGTACTCAGTTCCATGATGGAGCCTTGATCGCCGGAGAAAAGGTGCTGCGAGAGAGTGCAAACCTCCTACTTCAGCTTCACGCGCTCAATCTGTGCGCGGCGATGCGCTGATGGCTCCAGGTGGCGTTCGCCTCCTTTCGCAGGGCGTAGCATTTCGCCGCATGCGGCTCCAAAAATGCGCACCACTCTGCAGCCCGCTGCACCGCATCTAGGCCGATGGCGGCGGCCGGACAGCCATCGGCGCAGTCAACGAGAAGAAAAATCAGCGCCAGCGCGGGCATGTGCTTGCTGTGTTTGAAGGGGGCCCTTCAACAGCTCATCGGTGAAGGCCACTGCATGTTCGTGGAATTGGGGCACCCGTAGCGCATAGAAGGGCTGCGCCTCGGCATCGTAGCCAAATTAGGAACGGCCGCCCTCCCGTTCCCCCACAGTGTGTATCGGCGCCGCTGGTTGACCCCCTACAGCCGGTGAGCGATCAAGCGCACGCGTTTTCTGTATAATTTTTAAGCCGTTGAAATACAGGCCTTATGGACGGCATCGTCCCGCAGCGAGGGGGTCAAAATTCGACGCCGATCGGGGGTCAATTTTGCGCGCCGATTGACAATGGTGATCAACGGCAGCTTCTTCGCACCCGGCGGAGACCCCGCTACGCCCCTGCTCAGCGATGGCAACCTATCCGG
>JBNKDX010000209.1:0-4769 GCA_050288485.1 Rhodomicrobiaceae bacterium
GCAGCTTCGACATGACGCTCTACGAAGTGGAGGAAGCCGCCTCCCGCGTGCGCCGCGAAGTGGACCCGGACTCCAATCCCGATATCAACATCATCGTCGGCGCCACCTTCGACCATTCCATCGAGGGCCGCATTCGCGTGTCCGTGGTGGCGACGGGCATCAATTCGGGGCAGCAGCAGCATGTGGTCAAGGGCGAGGAGGGGGCCAAGAGCAACCGCCTCGTGGACCGCCTCGCATCGTCCGGCCGTTCAGGCGGCGAGCGCCAGCAGCAACGCGGCGGCGATGGCCCACAGGAGTCCTGGCAGGGGACGGGCAATGTGACCATCGAGCCGCGGTCGCCGAAATACATGGTCAACCAGGCGCCGGCCGGCCGGGGCAAGACGCCGCCGCCGCAGGCGCCGCATTTCGAGCCGCAGGCCCCCGCGAAGCCGATCCGGCCGCCGCGCCGTCCGCTGACGGGGAAGGACTTCCCTGAACTGGCGCGTCACGAAGCGGAGTTGCGCGGCCGCCAGGATCTCAGTTTCAAGCGCCGCGGCGGCCTTCTCGACTGGATGACCGGCCGCAGGGACCGCAGCAACATGGACCCGGGCGCGCGGCAGATGCCGACGCTGGACACGGGGGCTGCGCGTGCGGCGCGGAACGACGAATCAGACGAGCCTGCCCACGATGACGGAGACGCCCCCGCCCGTGACATAAAAGGCACAGGACGGGGGCGGAATGGGGACGAGCCGTTCGAAATCCCGAACTTCTTCAAGCGGCCTTTGAATTAGGCTGGCAGCGTTGTTTTCTGTGCAGGAATGGCTGAAACTCCGTGTCTCGGCCGCAAAGTCCGTGATGCGTAACCGCTGCGGCTAAGCCTTTGCCCGTCCTGTCTTATCCGATCTCCTCCCCGCCCGGGGCAATTCTTTCAGATCGTAACAGACTGTAAAAAACCGTGATTTGCGCGGCGCGATGGTGACGGATTAAGTTCTGTTTCGCGACAAGCGATGATGTGGGCGTCCGGTGCGCAGCGTAACAGCCGGCAGGCGAATAAGAACAATAAGCCGGAACGGGGACCAAAGGCCGGAATGGCCGCGCCGGAACTTCATCATCATCGCGTCATTCGGGGGACGGGGCGGCCTTGGGGAAGGCGCCATCCGCAGGGGAAAGACGGCGACATGAAAACCTTCTCGGGGGACCGGCAGACAACCATCGACAGCGATGTTGTCCTCTCAGGTATCGGCGTGCACAGCGGCGCTCCCACTTCTGTGATTCTCCATCCGGCCGAAGCCAATACGGGCTGGAACTTCGTCGTAGCCTCCGGCCGTGGCAGGCTCGTTCGCATACCGGCGGATTTCCGCGCCGTCGCGAACGCCACCCTGTGCACCGTGCTCGGCGACGGCAACGGTACGACGGTCGGCACCGTCGAGCACCTCCTCGCCGCTCTGCGCGGCATGAACGTCGATAACTGCGAGATCGAAATCGAGGGCAACGAGACGCCCATCCTAGACGGCAGCGCCGCGCCGTTCGTGGAGGCGATCGACGAGGTCGGTCTGCGCATCCTCGATGAGCCGCGACGCTCCATCAAGGTCCTGCAGACGATACGCATCGAGGAAGGCCAGTCCATGGCCGAACTCAGCCCCTCCTCCGGTTCCCGCCTCGACGTCACCATCGATTTTCCCAATCCTTTCATCGGCCGTCAGCAGCTCGTCATCGACCTCACGCCCGACGTGTTCCGCCGGGAGGTCGCCCGCGCCCGTACTTTCGGTTTCATGAAGGACGTCAAGGCGCTGTGGGCCGCGGGCCGTGCGCTGGGCTCGTCGCTGGACAACACGGTCGCCATCGGCGACGATCGCATCCTCAATCCCGAGGGGCTGCGCTTCAAGGACGAATTCGTTCGCCATAAGACGCTCGACGCCGTCGGCGATATGGCGCTGGCCGGCGCCCCGATCCTCGGTACCTACCGCTCGATCCGCGGCGGCCACAGGATCAATACGAACATTCTCAAGGCTCTTTACGAAAATCGCTCCGCCTGGACGATCGTCGAGGGCGGGGTGCCGCACTACCGCCGGACGGCCGGGCATGCGGATGTGGGTGTGGCGCGCGTACAGCCGGTGTTCGCTCCCGACCGCGGCTGATTGGATTTGGTGGCTCCATCCGCCCGTCCGCTACCCCATGGGCGGGCGGGCTTTGTTTTGCCTGTTGTGCGCGGGACTTCCAAGGCGCGTCGGCCCAAAAAGACCACATTCAGAGCGTTCCGTTAGGGTGGCGAGTCGCGTTGATATTTGACAGAAACGGGCTCGACGCCGCATAAGGCGTGGCGGACCGCGCGAAGCCGTTTATGGTGAATGGGGCGATAGGGCCCGCGGCGCGCGCTGCGGGCGTGGCCACTTGCAGGATCGAGGGACAATGAGCTTCCGGCATCTCGTGAAAACGCTTGCGCTGCTGGCGATGGTGGCCCCTGTTGCGGCATGCTCGTCGTTGTCCATGTTCAACTCTGAAGAGAAGCTGAGCGTGGATGCGCAGCCGCCGGACGTGCTTTACAAGGAAGCCGACACGCTGCTGACCAAGGGCGACTACACCAAGGCGGCGGAGAAGTTCGAGGAAGTGGACCGCCAGCACCCCTATTCGAAGGAGGCGCGCCAGGCGATCCTGATGTCTGCCGTGGCATATCAGAAGGCGGACAAGCTGCCGGAGGCCGTCGCCGCTGCACGCCGCTATCTGACCCTTCATCCCGGTACGAAAGAGGCCGCACTGGCGCAGCACATCATCGCCAGCGCCTACTATGAGCGCATCAACGATCCGTCGCGCGATCAGGCCGATACGCAGAAGGCGCTGGTCGAACTGGAGACGCTCGTCAACCGTTATCCCGACAGCCGCTACGCTCCCCTGGCGAAGAAGCGCATCCGCCTCGCGCGCGACGTGCTGGCGGCCGCCGAGATGAACGTGGGACGGTGGTATCAGAAGAAGGGCCAGCATCTGGCCGCCATCAACCGCTTCCGCACCGTGGTGCAGGATTATTCGAATACGGCGCATGTCGAGGAAGCGCTGATGCGCCTGACCGAGTGCTATTACACGCTCGGCATCACCAACGAGGCGCAGACCGCGGCGGCGGTGCTCGGCCACAATTTCCCGAGCAGCAAGTGGTACAAAGACGCCTATACGCTCCTGGTCTCGAAGGGGCTGGAGCCGCGTGAGGACAGCGGTTCGTGGATCAGCCGCACTTGGCGCGCCGCCTTCCGGAGCACGAAGACCTCACAATCGAACTGATACGCGCCAACACGCCAGCGGCAAGAGTTTCCGGATGCGCCTTCCCTAATCGCGGGAGGGCGCATTTGCTTTTCGCGGAGCCGAAAGAGCCGGCCAGTCTAGTGGTCTGCGTCAGTCAAATTGGGTAGGAAGCGGCGCGGCAAATTGATTCAGGTTGGCAAAATGCCATCCTCATCCCTTGGCGAGTCAGATTCGGTGTCCGGCAGCCGCCTGAATTCGGCGGCGGTCAAACAAGCCGGAGCAGGATTTCACCATGGCTGCCAGGGACATTGCGGTAAGAAAATATGTGGTCAAACTGAACGAAACGGAGCGTGATCGCCTCCAGGCATTGACCAACAAGGGGAAAAGCCCTGCCAAGCGGCTGCTGAAGGCCAGGATATTGCTTAAAGCGGATTCCTCGGAACACGGCGAGGGCTGGAGCGATGGGCAGATCATCAGAGCGCTCGACACCAACATGTCCATGGTGACACGGGTGCGTCAGCAGTTCGTGGAGGAGGGCTTGGAGGCGGTTCTGAGCCGCAAACAGCGCGCGCGCCCCGCAATCACGCCGATCTTTGACGGCGAGAAAGAGGCCCGTCTGACGGCGCTGGCCTGTTCCACGCCCCCCGAGGGGCGTGCACGCTGGACGCTACGGTTGTTGGAAGACAAGGTCGTGGAACTCGGTATTGTCGAGCGTGCCAGCGACAGCACGATCGGTCGCGTTCTGAAAAAAACACGTTGCAACCTCATCGCAAGGAGCAGTGGGTCATCCCGCCGGAGGCCAATGGCGCATTCGTAGCAGCGATGGAAGATGTGCTGGCTGTCTACACCCGGCCGCATGATCCCAAAATGCCGCTCGTCTGCCTGGACGAGACCTCCAAGCAACTGGTTGCTGAGACGCGCACGCCCATCCCGATGAAAGAAGGGCAACCGGAGCGCGTCGATTACGAATACGAACGCAACGGCACCGCGAATCTCTTTATGCTGTTCGCGCCACTGGAAGGTTGGCGGCATGTGGAGGTTACGGACCACCGCACCGCCATCGATTACGCCCATATCCTCAAGGACTTATCGGACGTCCACTTGCCGGATGCCCAAAAGATCGTTCTGGTGCAGGACAATCTCAACACCCACGCCAAAGCTTCGCTTTACGAAGCCTTCCCGCCTGCCGAGGCCCGGCGGCTGGCTGAGCGCTTCGAGTGGCATTACACGCCCAAACATGGCAGCTGGCTGAACATGGCTGAATCCGAACTCGGCGTTCTCTCCAGGCAGTGCCTCGACCGCCGTATCCCTGACAAAGATACTCTGACCAAAGAGGTGGCGGCCTGGCGGGACGAACGCAACGCGACCCACACCAAAGCGGAGTGGCGCTTCACCACAGAGGATGCCCGCATCAAGCTGAAGCGCCTTTATCCTCGTTTTGAATGAATCGGACCACTAGTGTGTTGGTGGTCTGCGTACCTGCGCGGCCAGGAGCCGTTGCTTGAGCGAGTCTTTTTTGCACCAGAGATGAAGAAATATTCATGTTTGAAAAACTGTGC
>JBNKDX010000210.1:0-4762 GCA_050288485.1 Rhodomicrobiaceae bacterium
ATCGCCCTGGGGGATGGCGGCCAGCGCCAGGTTCTTGTCGGTCCTGATCACCTCGATCAACTGCTGTCTCTCCCGGGACTCGCCGTAATGCGTTTCCAGTAGTTCGAAGCCTTTGCGGATACAGGTCAGCATCCCCAGCGCCAGCACGTCGATCTTGAGGAGACCGAGCGCGTCCAGATCGTCCTTGTCCCACTCGATCATGGTGCGCCTGTCCATGGCGGCGTTGCCGACGGGCACGATGTCTTCCAGGCACCCACGCGTGATGACGAAGCCGCCGGTGTGCTGGCTGAGATGGCGCGGGAAACCCCTGAGTTCGCGCGCGAGCCGCACCGCCAGCCGCACCGTACGGTCTTCCGGATCCAGCCCCGCCTCGCGGATGTGGTTCGCCTCCAGCCCCCGCGACCATGCCGTCATGTCCGACAGCGCCCCGATCACCTCCTCCGACAGCCCCAGCGCCTTGCCGGCCTCGCGGATGGCGCTTTTGCTGCGATAGGTGATGACGGTGGCGACGATCCCGGCGCGGTCGCGGCCGTATTTCTTGTAGATGTGCTGGATGACCTCCTCGCGCCGCTCATGCTCGAAATCGACGTCGATGTCGGGCGGCTCGTTGCGCTCGGCGGAGATGAAGCGCTCGAACAGGAGGTCGATCTCGGCGGGGTTCACAGCGGTGATGCCGAGGCAATAGCAGACGGCGGAATTGGCCGCCGAGCCGCGGCCCTGGCAGAGGATGCCGTTCGCGCGGGCGAAGCGGATGATGTCGTAAACGGTGAGGAAGTAGCGCGCATAGCCGAGTTTGTCGATCAGCGCCAGTTCGCGGGCGACCTGGCTCCGGACCTTCTCAGGTGCGCCGCCCGGGTAATGCAGCTTCATGCCGTCGGCGGTGTAATGAGCGAGCGCCTCCTGCGGCGAGGTGAAAGGCTCGTAAGGCTCATCGGGGTATTCGTAGGCCAGTTCGTCGAGCGAGAAGCGGCAGCGGGCGGCGATCTCGACCGTGCGCGCGACGGCGGCCTCATAGCCCGCATAGAGCCGCACGATTTCAGCCGGACTTTTCAGATGCCGCTCGGCATTGCGCTGCAGGCGGTAACCGGCTTCGGCCAGGGTGCATTTCTCGCGGATGCAGGTGAGCACATCCTGCAGGGGCTTGCGGGCAGGGATGTGATAAAGACTATCGCCCACAGCCACCATCGGCACGCCGGTCTTCTTGCTGAGCATCGCAAGGCGCGCAAGCCGCCGCGCGTCCTGGCCGTCGAAGGCGAGCCCCGCACCGATGAAGACATGGCGGGGGAAGTGGCATGCGAGCTCCCATGTGGTCTCGGCGAAGGCGGGCGGGGGTGGCTCTCGCGGCGGCAGCAGGATAAGAATCTGCCGCTCGCCATGCCGAACTACATCGTCGAGCCAGAGATAGCATTCGCCCTTCGGCGCCCGGCGATTGCCGCAGGTGAGCAGGCGGCAGAGCCGCCCCCAGGCGGCACGGTCCGTTGGCAGGCAGGCGAGTTCCGCTCCATCCTGCAACACGAGGCGGCAGCCGGGAATATACTGCAGTCCCAACTCCTTAGCGGGCCTGTGTGCCCTGACCACACCTGCCACGGTGTTGCGGTCGCAGATCGCCAACGCCTTGTAGCCAAGCTCAGCCGCCCTTGCCGCCAGTTCCTCCGGATGGGAAGCTCCGCGCAGGAAACTGAAATTGCTGGCGGCCACGAGTTCGGCATAGGCCGTCATGGAAAAAGCCCATGCATGAACCAGCGCTGCCCGCTATCCGCGCCATAGACACCTTCCCGGTACAACCAGAAGCGCCGCCCTTTCTCATCTTCCACCACGTAATAATCACGGGCCTGCGGGGCCTTTTCGTCGTCATGCCACCATTCGGGTGAAATCCGCTCCGGCCCCTCGGCCCTGGTAACCCGGTGATGACAGCGGCGCCAGACGAACTGGCGCGGCGGATAATCCGGCACGGCGGCAATCGCCGTAATCGGCTCGGGGCGCGGCAAGAGTGTCAGCGGGCGCGGCTGGGCAAGCGCCGGGACTGCCGCCGTCTCATGCGCGAAAGCGGGAACCTGATAGGCTGCGCGCTCGGGCCAATGGCTTTCCTTGAAAGCGAAGCACGTGACCGCCCCCGTGCCGAGCCGCGCCGTTATGCGGTCCAGAAATTGCGAGACATGCTGCCAGTTTTCCGCGTCACCGCCACCATCCAGCAGGTTCGTCTGGCGGCTTTGCAGCGGCTCCACGCCCAGGGCGTAAAGCGCCACGGCATCGAAACCGGAAGCCGGATCGAACCGGCCTTCGAGGCTGGCCAGCCTCTCCTTCAGGATGGTGGTGATGTGTCCCGCTTTGCACCCCGCCCGCGCCATGCGGATCGCCAGCTCCGTCATGCCGTTTTGCGTGTCGAAAAGCTGAAGCGTGAAGCGCCGCGCGCCCTTGCCGTCGGCCGCCAGCTTCGCGGTGACATCCTCGATAAGGCGGCACGCCGTCCGCTCCAGCCCTTCAAGCGCAGTGAGCGGATCGGCGAATTCGGCGCGCGCGGCGTAGACCGGCTCCGGCAGAAGTGGCGAGAGCGCTTCGCCATCGGCTCCCAGCGCCTGATCGAGGCGGCAGGTGATCGCCTTGCCGAACCGCGCTCTGAGGCTCGCGCGCGGAATATTGAGCAACTGGCCGACGGTCTTCAGCCCCAGCCTGTCGAGGAGCGCCGCGCTGTCGGCATCGAGGCGCAGCGCCTTGACCGGCAGGGGGGCAATAGCGCGCGCTTCCTCGCCCGGCGGAACGACAATGGCGGCTGCTCTGCCGAAACGCGCCAAGGCCCAGGCCGCGCCGGGTGTTTCCGCCATCGCCACATGGGCTGTGAGGCCGAGGCCATGCAGATAATCGAGAATGTGGCGCAGGAGGCTGTCTTCGCCATCAAAGAGATGCGCCAGCCCCGTGGCTTCGATCCACAACCCGTCCGGCTCGTCGGGCGCGGTCCAGGGGCTGAAACGGTTGCACGCCGCCGCCAGCTGCTTCAGGTCCGCCTGCTCTCCCTCCGGCTCATGCGGGGCGGTGACTAGCATTGGCAGCATGGCGCAGGCGTCCGTCAGCAGCATGCCGGGACGCAAACCTTCCTCCAGCCCGATGCTGTTGAGGGCGACAACACGCTTGCCGCCCTTGCCCGTCGCGACGACCGCGAGCGGCGAGCCCGGATCATGCCGCCCGCTGCCGCCTGCCCGCTGCTTTTCGACCCGCTCCGTTTTCCAGAAGGGCAGCCAGATGGAAATTACGCGCGGCATGACAAAACTCCAGATTCCACTGTTGCGGCGGCAGGCCACCCATGCGCTCAAGGCCAAGCCGCAGCCGGGACGGGCCAGGGAGGGAAACACTCTCGCGCTCCTCTTCCGGCAGGCTCGGCAGAGCGCCCACACGCCAACGGCCATGCGCCGCCGTCGCACCTCTGGCCCGCCAGTGACGGATGAGAAAAAGCGGCGCTGCCTTTGCATTGCAGCGCAGTTTGAGCCGGCGGCTGGCTGCGAAGCCATAGAGCCGCTCTCCAGCCGGGAGCATGCCGACGACCGCGCCGAACGCACCCGAAGTCACCGCGTCTTCGAGCGTCCAGAGCAAATCCTTCTCGCCCGGCGCCATCACCATGAGCATTCGCTCAGCAGCCGCGCCCAGAGCGGCAAGCCCATACCCGTAAATCCGCCCGTACTCCTGCGCCGCCCCGCCCGTGCAGCAAAAACAGATACCTTTCCCTGTCGCCGCTGAGGTATGCGCCGCCAGCGCAAGGGCGAAGGCCAACACTGCGGTCTCATCACCCGGCGCGGCACCGAGCAATTCGTGAAAACCGTCGCGAAGCAGTCGCAAAGGATCGCGCTGCGAAGGAAGTGGAAGTTTGACACAGCAAGGCATGGGGATACATGTTCCCTTTTCGTTCTAAACAAAACGTTATGTTGTACGCCATGTCAAGCGGTGTCTTTTCGCTGCGAGGAGATGCTTCAAAAAACGCAGACCGTGGTGTCGGTGCTAACATCGTATCGCACAAGCGGTCGTAGACTCACCGCGACGTTCCTTGATCGGTTGAACCGTCGAGTTGGAGCCGAAGGCGACATGCAAGCGACGCAGAAAATGCTTCCACTCTTCATCCTGGCGGCGTCGTTCGGCCAGCTAGCTTCCTTGCCATCGCGATGAACACTCGGGGATCGATTGCGACATGCTGAGCAACGGGACGGCCGAGACGGCCTGAAGTTGCGACGTCGCAAGTATGGTCCCGGGCGGCGGGTTCCGTGAATGCTCCTGGCCTTCAGCCTTCGCCGTCCGGCTTGGGCGGTGCCAGTTGGCCGCCGATGCTGTAGAGCTTGCTCAACAGCGCCTCGAACCCGCCTGCACCCGCGCCGGTGTGCAGGTCGATGCGCCCGACTTTCTCCACGAGCTTCTCCAGCGCCTCCAGCTCTTTGAGCCGGAGCAGGAGCGGGTTGTTCTCCATCAGCTTCGCCGTGTTCAGGAGCGAGCGCGTCGCTGCGGTCTCCTCCTGGCGGCGGATGAGATTGGCCTTGGCGGTGCGCTCGGCCTCGACGACCTTGTTCAGCAAGTCGCGCACATCACCGGGCAAAATCACGTCCTTCACGCCAATCTCGCCAACCTCCGCGCCCAGCGCCTTGGCGCGGGCTTCCACATAGGCGCGCACTTCCTGGTCGATGGTGTCACGCGCGGCGAGGATGTCGTCCAGCGTCCGCGTCGCCACCGCCTCGCGGATCGCGAACTGTACCAGCCGGTAGAGCGTGTTGGCGAGATCGCCGGT
>JBNKDX010000211.1:0-4754 GCA_050288485.1 Rhodomicrobiaceae bacterium
AGACAGTTGTTATCTAAAACCGGACATAGATGTTCGCGGCGCCATACGCCCCGCCTCCACCGTCGCCCCCGGCGAATCCGCCCGACAAAGTCGTTTCCGTGCCGTTCATATCGAAGCGCAGGAACCCCCCCGCCCGCAGGCTGTCGCTCGCGCCGTCATCTCCGGTCCTGAAGGCGGCGGCCTCCGGTCCGAGCGTCGCCCATGACAGCGCCTTGTAGCCGAGGCGCACGGTTCCGCCGGTATCGCGGTACGGCCCCGCGCCGCCGGCGCCAGAGGCATAGTAGGCGTCGGCGGACAGCCACAGTTCGTCGCTCAGGTCGAGCCAGCTTTCCAGGCCCCCGCGCAGGCCGAACAACGTGTCGAGCCCGGCCAGCCGCGCGCCGGCGATCCCGAAGCCCGCCGAGGCTTTTGCGGCGGTTCCGAGCACGCTCGCCGACGGTATCTGTTCGCCCCGGAAGCCGATTCCGGCATAGGCTTTGACGATGAGCGAGCCGAACGTGATCTGATAGCCGGGCATGATGGCGGCCTCGTAGCGCTCGACCACCCGCGGTTGTTTCAGGAGAAATTCGGCCTCTTCCGCACCGGCGGCCAGCGCTGCGTTGCAGTATCTGCGGAAAGTGCTGGCGCTGTCTTCCGACAGCGAGGGATTCGTGCCACATCTGAGCACGCTTTCCGTAATCCCCGCCTGCCGTTGATATCCGCCCGCGAGCTTCACCCGCCAGCCGTCGCGGCTCAGGCGCGAGACCGGCGCGATGACCACGGAGCCATACGCCGACGCCGCGCTTCCAGCACCGTTGGCGCCGTGAGAAAGCTCGACATGGTCCTTGAGGAAGCGGGACACCGCCCCGCGCGGTTTGGCGGCCTCAACTTCGTCAGCCCAGCCCGCCCCGCCAGCACAGAGCGCAGCCAGAACGGCCGCCAGCCGCACGATTGAAACCCCCACGCCCATGACACGCAACACACTCTTTACATAACCACGGCAACACAATAGCGCGTCGAACTCGCATGGCGGGAGTCCGTATTAACTGCTAATAAACGACTTCATCGCATTGTGAGCCCAGCAATTTCTGCATTTTTCAGACACTCCGTTGCCGATAGCCTGCGGTACCGCTATTAATTGTTGAATGTAGGGCGTAGCAATCGAAGCGAGCATCCGTACCCGGCGCGTCCTGAAGCGGGAAAGACCATGGGCCTCCGCCGTTTCTCGTTTGCTGTCGTTGCGTCAGTCGTGATCGCAGTGGCATCCTGTGCGCCCGGCATCGCGCCGGAAATGGCTAGGCCGGTCGGCTATCACACCACCGGCGCACAGGGGGAAAAGGTCCGCCTGGCGGTGCACGAGGCGGGGGAGGGCACGCCCATCGTCCTCATTCACGGCCTGGGCACCTCCAGCTACACCTGGAACCGCATCATGCCCGAACTGGCGCGCGACCATCGCGTCCTGGCCATCGACCTGAAAGGTTTCGGCCAATCGGACAAACCCCTCGACGGCAAGTATTCGATCTTCGATCAGGCCAGCCTCGTCGCGAACGTGATCCGCGAGCGCAATCTCTCCAATGTTATGCTCGTCGGGCATTCCTACGGCGGGGCCGTGGCGCTGGCCGTGGCGCTGGCGCAGATGGACAATGGCGGCGGCCCGGTCGAGCGGCTCGTGCTGCTCGACAGCGTCGCCTACCGCCAGCCCATGCCGTTCTTCTTCAAGGTGCTGCGCACGCCGGTCATCGGGGAACTCGGCATTGCCCTCGTTCCGCCCGAGGTGCAGGCCGCCCATGCCCTCGACGTCGCCTACTACAACGCCCGCAAGGTGCCGAACGACGCCGTGCAGCATTACGCCAAACCGCTGCACTCGGAGGGCGGCCGCCATGCGCTGTTCCAGACCATCAAGAGCCTGGAGCCGGAGAACGCCGACGCCATCGCCGCGCGCTACCGCGATCTGGAGTTGCCGTCTCTCATTCTCTGGTGCGACCACGACCGCATCGTGCCGCTCCGCTTCGGCGCGCGGCTGGCGACCGATTTGCCCAATGCGCGTATCGAGGTGATCCGCAGTTGCGGCCATCTTCCGCATGAGGAACAGCCCTCCGAAACCGTGGCGGCGATCCGTCGTTTCATGCGCGTGTCGGCGCCGTTGGCAAAGGTCTCCCTGGCGCGATAGACGGCCTCGCAGGCCCCTCCAGCTTGACTTCAACCCGCCGCAGTCCCAGTTAACGCCTCTGCAGACTCATGAAGGAAGGCAGCCCCATGACGGTCATCCATGGTTTCGAACGCATCGGCGAACGCCACATCCCCGAGATCGGTTCGACGGCGCGTCTCTACCGGCACCAGCGCACCGGCGCGGAACTGCTTTCCCTGACGAATGCCGACGAAAACAAGGTATTCGGCGTCGCCTTGCGCACGCCGCCCGCCGATTCCACCGGCATCGCTCACATTCTCGAACATTCCGTTCTGTGCGGTTCGCGGAAATATCCGGTCAAGGCGCCGTTCCTGGAGCTGATTAAAGGCTCGCTGAAGACCTTCCTCAACGCCTTCACATTCCCGGACAAAACCGTCTACCCGGTCGCCAGCACCAACCTGCAGGATTTCTACAACCTCGTCGATGTCTATCTCGACTCCGTGTTCCACCCGCGCATCACGTCGGAAATCCTGCAGCAGGAGGGCTGGCATTACGAGTTGGACAGCGCGGACGCTCCGCTGATCTACAAGGGCGTCGTCTTCAACGAGATGAAGGGCGTCTATTCCTCGCCCGAAGGCATCGCCGGACGGGCGGCGCAGCGCTCGCTGTTCCCCGACACCGCCTATGGCGTCGATTCGGGCGGCGATCCGCGCGTGATCCCCGATCTGACTTATGAGACCTTCAAGGCTTTCCACGAGCGCTGCTATCACCCGTCGAACGCGCGGTTCTTCTTCTACGGCGACGATCCGGAGGAGAAGCGGCTTGAGATCATCGACGGCGTACTCGCCGAATTCGAGACCGCTCCCACCTCAAAGCCGGTCGCCCTTCAGCCGCGTTTTCCTGAGCCGCGCGCGTCCCGCCACACCTTCGCCGCCAGTTCCGGTCCGGCGAAGCAGGCGCGCGTCCTCGTCAACTGGATGCTCGACGAACTCACCGACGTGGAGACCTCGCTTGCCGCGGCCATACTCGGGCGCATTCTCGTCGGCACGCCCGCGGCGCCCTTGCGCAAGGCGCTCATCGATTCCGGTCTCGGCGAGGGCGTCAGCGGCGGCGGCTTTTCGCGAACGCTGCGGCAGGCGACTTTCAGCACCGGCCTCAAGGGCATCGAGGAAGCGGACGCCGCGAAGGTGGAAACGCTCATCCTCGCCACGCTTACCGCGCTCGCGCGCGACGGCATCGACCCGGCGACGGTCGAAGCGGCGATGAATTCCGTCGAATTTGGCCTGCGCGAGAACAACACCGGCAGTTTCCCGCGCGGCATCGTGCTGATGATGCGCGCGCTGGAAGGCTGGCTGCATGGCCGCGATCCGCTGGAGCCGTTGGCGTGGGACGCGCCGCTTGGCCGTCTGAAGGCGCGCCTTGCCGGGGGTGAGCGCGTCTTCGAAGACCTGATCCGCCGTCATCTGCTGGAGAACCCGCACCGGACGACGCTCGTCTTTGCGCCGGACCCCGAACAGGCGGCACGCGAAGCCGCCGAGGAACGCGCCCGTCTGGACGCCGCCCGGGCGGGCATGAGCGAGGCGGACATCGCCGCCGTGATCGAGGACGCGCAGAAGCTCAAGCGCCTGCAGGAAACGCCTGACGCGCCGGAAGCGCTGGCCGCCATCCCTTCGCTGCAGCTCTCCGACCTTCCGCCCAGGAACGCCGTCATCCCGATGGAAACGGGCGAGGCCGGAGGGACGCGCGTCTTCACTCACGAACTCGACACCAACGGCATCATCTATCTCGACATCGGCCTGGACCTGCGCACGCTGACGCCCGACCTCGTCCCCTATCTCGCCATCTTCCGCCGCGCGCTCCTGGAGACCGGCGCGGGCAAGGCGGATTTCGTGGAATTGTCGCAACGGATCGACCGCTCCACCGGCGGGATCAGCCCGTCGACCTGGACGTCGGCCATTACGGACAAGCCCGGCACCGCCGCGTGGCTGTTCCTGCGCGCCAAGGCCATGCCGGACAAGGCGGGCGAGATGCTCGCCATCCTCCGCGACGTGCTTCTGGAGCCGCGGCTCAATGACAGCGACCGTATCACGCAACTGGCGCGCGAGCTGAAGGCGGGAATGGAGTCGCAGCTCGTTCCAGGAGGCCACGCCTTCGTGGCGCGGCGTCTGCGCGGCGGCTTCACCGAAGCAGGGTGGGCCGAGGAGCAGATGAGCGGCATCAGCCAGCTCGTTTTCGCGCGCGCGATCTGCGAGGAAATGGACGATGGCGGCGGCAGGGTGCTGGCGGCGCTGGCCCGCATCCGCGCCGCGCTCGTCAACCGCCGGACGATGCTGTGCAACGTCACCGCGGACGGCGCGGCTCTCCGCGGCTTCGAGCCGGAACTGGCGCGCTTCCTCGATGCTCTGCCCGCCGAACCCGTGAACATCCCCACTTGGCCTGATCTGGACGCCCCGCACGCCGAGGGCCTGACGATCCCGGCGAAAGTCAATTATGTCGGCAAGGGCGAATGCCTCTACCGGCTCGGCTTCCGCCCCGGCGGCGAAGTCATGGCCGCGCGCCAGTTGCTCGCGACCGGCTGGCTCTGGGAGAAGATTCGCGTCCAGGGCGGCGCTTATGGCGGCATGTGCGCGTTCGACCGGCGGTCCGG
>JBNKDX010000212.1:0-4753 GCA_050288485.1 Rhodomicrobiaceae bacterium
CAGCGCCGGGTGGCGCGCTTTCGTGGAGGACGCCAGCGAATTGGTGTTTCACGATGGCGCTGCGTGGGGGCCGCTGTCGCGCCTCGGCGTCAATGCGGCGCCCGACGCTGTGAACAGGCTTTCCGTCCGCTCAAACGCTGTCCTCTTCGACTCCATCGACGCCGCCGAGGGCGGCAGCGGCGCGCCCGGCATCAGGATCCTGCGCAAACCTTACCGGCTGGCAGGCCTCGCCGAAGCGATCCGCAACACGCTCGACGCATGTCCGCGGCAGGAACTGTCCGGGCGTTAAGTCCCCCGACGGGAGATGATGACCGCGCAGCAGGCCGGAGCCGCCACGACAGCGCCGCCGCCGTACCTCCCGCCTGCTCGCACATGCGCCGCAGTCATCTGCGGCTGTCAGCCGCCGTATCCGGATCGAGTCCGGCGGTAAGCGCCATGCGGACGAGACGCGGCAGGCTCCCGGCCCCCGTTTTCTCCATAACGCGGGCACGGTGTATCTCGACGGTGCGCGGGCTGAGGCCCAGCTCCCGCGCGATGAGTTTGTTGGGACGGCCGTTCAGCAGATGTTTCAGCACGTCCTTCTCGCGCGGCGTCAGCACGCCCAGCCGGGCCTGGGCCTCCTCGATCTTTTTGTGTTCGCCGAGTTCGTATTCCCGCCGCCTGACCGCACGGCCGACAAGTTCGAGAAGAACGCCGGGATCGACGGGTTTCTCCAGGAACTCGATCGCTCCGCGCTTCATGGCGTCCACCGCCATGCGGATGTCGCCGTGTCCGGTGATGATGACGATAGGCGGATGGCCGATCATGCGCTTGATGCGCTCCTGAACGTCACTGCCGCTGGCGTCCGGCATGCGCATATCGACGATAACGCAGCCGGTCTCATCGGGCCGGTAGTCCGCGAAGAAAGACTTCGCGCAGTCATGAACGCGTACGGTAAAACCCGCACTACGCAGTAAAACGAATAATGAATCTCGCACCGCATCGTCATCATCTACAACATGCACCAAGAGAGACATCATCATTTCCCCATGCTTTGGTTACTCATCGGAACTACGAATGTGAATACGGCGCCGCCTTCTGGCCGGTTTTCGGCAGCGAGGCGGCCGCCGTGAGCTTCAGCAATCCGCCGGGAAATGGCCAAGCCCATGCCGAGGCCATCCGGCTTCGTTGTATGAAACGGATCGAATATGCTTTCGAACACCTCCGGGGCAATGCCGTGTCCGGTATCCTCGACCGAAACCTCGGCCTCGTGGGTGGGCCTTGCGCGAAGCTCGACCCGGATTTTCCGCTCGCCGCTCGCGTTGCGCAGCTCATCGACGGCGTTGCGCACGAGATTGGCGAGGAGGATCTGAATTTGCACCCTGTCCATGAGCGCCATGACGGGCTCAGCGGGAAGCTTGACCGAGACAGTGATGCCCTGATGCGCCGTGCCGAGCGTTGCGAGCTGTACGGCATCCTCGACGACAAGCCGCAGGTCGTCCTGCGCGCAGTCGGCGTTGCGATGCTGCACGAGCGTACGCAGCTTGTGCATGATCTGCGACGCCCGGACCGCCTGGCTGGCGGCTTTCTCCATGAGAGCGAAGCTGTTCTCCAGGTTCCCGGAGCTGGCCGTGCAGCCGCATTGCCGCGCGGCTGCGGCGTAATTGGTGATGGCCATCAGCGGCTGATTTAGCTCGTGCGTGATGGCCGAGGCGAGTTCGCCCAGCACATTGTGCTGAGACAGATGCATAAGTTCCTGCTGCAGCTCGGAAATGCGCTGTTCGAACCTATGGCGGAAGGATATATCGTGTACATAGTGAAGGTGAATGAGCCGGCCCCTGAGCGCAAAGCGCTTGGATACAAGTTCCACCGGCACGATTTCGCCGTTCTTCTTTCGCGCTCGGGATTCGGCTTTGGCCGTAAAAGGCTCCGAGCAGAAGGTGCTCTTAGCCTCCGTAGGATTTGCGTAAAAGGGATCGAGCAGCGTCATGATCGCGCGCCCGGCGATTTCACCCTCGGCGTAACCGAACAAGTCTTCCGCCGCGGGATTGCACTCCTGAATAACGCCCCTGTCATCGGTGACGATGATGGCGTGGGGAGCGGCTGCGATGAAATATCGCAGCGATACCTCCTCTGCCGGAAACTTGAGGCGCGCCCTAGTAAGCCGCCCGGAGGTGATGTGATTTTGTTCCACGACGCTACCACCAGAAATTTTAGCTGCAGCGAGAATCACAATTTCACTGCCGCCCGCTGAATTATAATCTGTTCCCAATACGCCGTTAACCTTAGCGGCCATCGCGATCTGCTTATCTACACGCCTACTGATAATTCAGAATCAATACAATTTTGAAACGTTGTAACCACAAATTGTACCAACGACTTATCCCTGTATAAAATACTTAGGCCGCACAGATCAAGTCTCCGCATCCGAAAAATGCCGTAAAACAGTCTCAGTCAGGAATTGCCCTTATATTGCCAGAATTCAACAGGCTTTCCTAATATGAATTCCATCGAATTCAAACTATCACTACCGTAATACATGCGAGAACGGATTAATCCATCTGTAGTATGCGCCACCATCGTCGCCCCACCAGATATCGCGCGCACATCGCCATCGGGCGCTCGCGGCGCTCCGCCCGCCCGTCACGGCGCCACATTCCTGCATACAAAATCACGCCTGGGGAAAACATGAGCGCCGCAACCACACCCTTTCCGTGAACCACGGCTGCCGCCCCGCGCGCCCGCTCTTCTTCGGCAGTTGCTTCGGCCATGATGCGCGGCGTAAATGCTCGCCATGACGTCACCCGTAAAGGCACCGCCAGCAGGCCACAGGCCGCTATCGGCCAACGCGCGATCCGCTTTCGCGCGGCGGCTCAAGCGCGCGCTGGCGGGAGATGTCCTTTCTGATCCCTTCACGCTCGGCCGCTACGCCACGGATGCATCGCCCTATCAAACCTTCCCGCTAGGCGTCGTGCTGCCGAAAACGCAGGACGATATCGCCGCCGCCATCAGCATCGCGGCCGAGGCCGGAGCGCCCGTCACGGCGCGCGGCGGCGGCACCGGGCTTGCCGGACAGGCCATCGGCGAGGGGCTGATTCTCGACTTCTCCAAATACCTGACGCGGCTCCTTTATCACGACACCCGGAATATGACGTGCATCGTCGAGCCGGGAATCACGCTCGCAGCGCTCAACGCCGCGCTCCGGCCGGAGAAGGTCTGGTTTCCAATCGATATCGCCTCGGCCCATCAGGCCACCATCGGCGGCATGGCCGGCGCCGACGCCATTGGCGCCCGCGCTCTCATCTACGGGCGTATGCGCGACAACATCGTCGCCATGGACGCCGTCCTGGCCGATGGCGGCGAAGTCAGCTTCGGGGAGGTCGCCGAGGATCTGGGGCACGACGCGCGGCCCGACGCAACGGAGGCGCTCATCCTCGACCTGCTGGAAACGGTCGAGAGCGCCGAGGACGTCATCGCGGCCATGCCCCGTATCCTGGGCGCGCAACCCGGCTACAACGTTGCCGCGCTCCTCTCCGGCGATGCCCCGCAGAACATGGCCGCGTTTCTGACCGGCTCGGAAGGGACGCTGGCCGTCGCCCGGCGCATCGAGCTGAAGCTGGCCCGGCGCCCGCGCAACCGCGCGCTCGGCGTCTGTCATTTCCCCTCGCTCTCACGTGCGCTGGCGGCCGTGCCGAAGATCGTCGGGCTTCACCCCACGGCTGTCGAACTGGCGGATCGCGTTGTCCTCGAACTGGGGCTGGACGGTGCGGCTCAGAACGATCCGGCGCGCCGCGTCATGCGCAAAGACACCGGCGCCTGCCTGTTCGTGGAGTTCATGGAAGGCAACCGCGTCGCCAATGCGCGCAAGCTCAAGGAGCTGGCGGACGTCATGGCCGGTCTCGGGCTCCCGCGCGGCGTCGCCGAGGTGATGGGACCGGCCGCGCAGAACGCGACCTGGGGCGTGCGCCGCCGCGGGTTGACGCGGCTCTATAGCAATACCTCGTCGAATCCGGTGCTGGCCGCCATGGAAGAGTTTGCGCTGCCGCTGGGCAGGCTGGCGGATGCCGCCGAAGACCTCGCGGGGCTTCTCGCGCGCCATGGCCTCGATACGGTCTGGCACGGCCATGTTGGCGCAGGCGCGCTTTACCTGCGCCCCTGGCTTCACCGCGGCGAGACCCGGGCGGAAGCCGCCGCGATTGCAAGAGACGCCTCGGCCATGCTGCGCGAGCGCGCCGGAAGCCTCGCCAGTTCGCAGGGGCACGGCGTGGCGCGGTCGCGGGCGCTTGAGGCGCTGCGCACCCCCGCGCTGACCGCGCTTTTTGAGGAAATCAAGCTGCGCTTCGATCCGCAGAACCGCCTCAATCCCGGCAAGATCGTGTTTCCGGCGGACCCGGCGGAGCCGCCGCTCTGGCGCAGCGAGCCAGCAGCCGCGGACGTCCCCTCCCCTGCCCTCCAGACACCCTGCGAGGGCAACGGCCGCTGCCGGAAACGCGATGACGGCATGATGTGCCCCTCCTTCCGCGTCTCCGGCGACGAGCGGGACAGTCCGCGCGGACGCGCCAACACGTTGCGGCTGGCGCTCGCTGGCGATCTGGGGGAAGGCGCGCTGACATCCCAGGCTATGGCCGATACCATGAAGACATGCGTCTCGTGCAAAGCATGCGCCAGCGAATGCACGAATGGCGTCGATATCGCAGCCGCCAAACGCGCCGTGCAGGAAATGCGAGTTCGCGAATACGGACTTGACGCATTGTCGAAATTTCAACGGTCGGTT
>JBNKDX010000213.1:0-4753 GCA_050288485.1 Rhodomicrobiaceae bacterium
AGGTCTTCGCGGGGAGCGAAGGCGATGGAGTGCAGGAGAAAATCCAGCGTTCCCCATTGCCGTTCGATAGCATGGAAGGCCGCTTCAAGCGCTCCTTCCTCGCGGACGTCGCAGGGTACGATAATGGGCGCGCCCAGCTCGTCCGCGAGCGGCCGGACATAGGGTTCCGCTTTTTCGTTCAGATAGGTGATGGCGAGATCGGCGCCGGCATTGCGGAAAGCCTCGGCGCAGCCATAGGCGATGCTCGAACGGTTGGCGACGCCGGCGACGAGGCCCTTTTTGCCCTTGAGGAACTGGCAGTCTGACATGGCTTGCTCCGGCCGCTGTTACCCGCGCATCTGGCGTTTGCGCGGGACAGAAGCTAACCCAGCCGGGTGAAATTTCTGTTCAGAGCGGCCCCGCAGCTATCCGCAGCAGTAATCTGGCATTGGAATTCCGGTCACCTGCCGGGGGCGGGTAACAGGAAAGTGCGCATTTCCGCCTCCACCGGAGCTTGCCGCAGCGCTGCGCACTTTCATAAGCTCCCGCCTCATTCAGCGTTTACGGATTGCTGAGACAATCGCCGGACCGCGGATCAGTCTGGGAAAGCAAAAGGAGACGGACAGGATCATGAGCATTCTTTTCGAGCCGCTCACCGCCGGCGCGCTTCAACTGCCGAACAGGATCGTCATGGCGCCGCTGACGCGCCGCCGCGCCGGAGAAACCCGCGTGCCGAACGCGCTGATGGCGGAGTACTACGCCCAGCGCGCCTCCGCCGGGCTCATCATCAGCGAGGCGACCTCGGTTACGCCGATGGGCGTCGGCTACGCGGACACTCCGGGCATCTGGTCCGCCGAACAGGTCGAGGGCTGGAAACTGGTCACGCGCGCCGTGCATGACCAGGGCGGCCGCATCGTCATGCAGCTCTGGCACGTGGGGCGCATTTCCGACCCCGTATTTCTCGGCGGCGCGCAGCCCGTCGCGCCGAGCGCCATTGCGGCGGAAGGCCACGTCGCACTTCTGCGGCCGAAGCGGCCTTACCCGGCGCCGCGCGCGCTTGAGGCCAGCGAATTGCCCGGCGTCATCGAGGCTTACCGCCGGGGCGCGGAGAACGCCAAGACCGCCGGCTTCGATGGCGTCGAAATCCATGGAGCGAACGGCTATCTCCTGGACCAGTTCCTTCAGGACGCCTCGAACAAGCGCACCGACGCCTATGGCGGCGCGATCGAGAATCGCGCCCGCCTGATGCTGGAGGTTACTGACGCGGTGATCCAGGTCTGGGGGGCAGAGCGGGTCGGCATGCATCTCGCGCCGCGCGGCGACGCTCATTCGATGGGTGACAGCGATCCCGCCGCCACCTTCACTTACGTCGCAAGCGAACTCGGCAAGCGGCGGCTCGCCTTCATCTGCTCCCGCGAATACCGCGCCGCGGACAGCCTCGGACCACGCCTCAAGCAGGCGTTCGGCGGCGTCTACATCGTCAACGAGAGCGTCACGAAGGAACAGGCCGAAGCCGTCATCGCCGCAGGAGAGGCGGACGCGGCAGCGTTCGGCAAGGCGTACATCGCCAATCCCGACCTCGTTCGCCGCCTCCGGGAGAACGGGCCGCTCAACGAGTGGGATATGTCCACGTTCTATGCGGGCGGCGCGAAAGGCTACGTCGATTACCCGGCCATGGCGTGACGGGACAAGCGCGATAGCAGCTCCGGGCGCGGCCGTTCTTTCGCGCGCACCGGCAACGCCTTGCGGAAAAGTGCGGCATTCCGGCGCTATCCGCTTGAATGCACTCGGCCGCTTTGTGTAAAGCCCAAGCCATGAGAGCTATCGTCACGGCGCTCCTCCTGCATTTCTGCATGGCACTGCCTGCGCTGGCGCAGGACAGCGGCAGCGGCTGGCTCGGCGTCAAGCTGCGGGATGTGACCGCAACCGAAGCCGACGCGCTCGGCTGGGATGCTCCGCATGGGGCGCGCGTTCTGACCGTCGCGGCGGGCAGTCCGGCGGCGGCGGCGGGCGTGCTGCGGGGCGACGTTCTCGTCCTGCGCGACGGCGTCGAAATCACCAACGCTGCCAGCTGCAACAAGGCGCTCGCAAAGAAGCCTGCAATGACGCGCCTGCGGCTGACGGTCCTCCGCGGCATCCGTCAGAAGCGTTTGACTGTCGGCGGCGCGCCCGCACGCCCAGCGGAAAGCGCCGCCACGGCCAAACCGGGCAGCGCGGGGCCGCGCGAAGCGGGACCGCCGAGCCCGAAACACCCCCAGCTCGTGCTCGATCCCGGCGGGCACATGTCGCAGATCAACAGCATCGCCTTCACAGGCGACGGCAGGCAACTCGTCACCGGCTCCAGCGACAAGGTCATCCGCGTGTGGGACATCGCCCGCGGCCGGACGGCGCGGACCATCCGCGGTGAAATCGGGCCGGGCCATGCGGGCGAGGTTTTCGCCATCGCGCTGTCGCCCAACGGCAAATGGCTGGCGGCGGCAGGGAGAATGCAGAACCCCGGCGAACCGGGACACCATATCCGCCTCTACGATTTCGCCACCGGCCGTCTCGCGGCGCTTCTGAAGGGCCACGACGACGCTATCCATACCCTGGCCTTTTCTTCCGACGGTGCGCTGTTGATCTCCGGCAGCGCCGATTCCACGGCCATCATCTGGGACATCGCGACCGGCAACATCAGGCAGCGCCTGCGCGGCCACGGGAAGGCCATCCGCGGCGCCGCCTTCACGCCCGACGGGCGACGTGCGGTGACCGCGTCCGTCGATCGCGATCTGCGGCTGTGGCGTGTCGCGAGCGGCAAGGAAATCGCGCGGATGCAGGGCCATGGCGGAAAGGTCATCAGCCTCGCCGTGGCGCCCGATGGAACCATCGCCTCGGGCGACGACAGCGGCGTCGTCCGGCTCTGGGACGGCTCGACCGGCGCCTTCAGGAAAGGCTTCGCGAAACTTCCCGCGCGTATCCGCAGCCTTGCCTTCACACCCGACAGCGCGTTCCTTCTGATCAGCGCCGGCGCCAGCCGGGCCAACGCCGACAACACGGTCTACGATGTCGCCAGCGGCAGCAAAACCGTCACCTATCGCGGCCACGACAATGCCGTCACCGCCGCGGCCATCAGCCCCAACGGGCGCTGGGCGGCGACGGCCAGGGGCGATGCCAGGGAAATCCACGTCTGGGACATCAAGAACGGCAAGCGCGCCCTCGGTGGCGCAGGACAGCCGCTGAAGCTCGGCGGAATGGCGCTGCCGGTGGGCGCGGTCGCCTTTTCCCCGGACGGACAGCGCATCGCCTGGGGGTATCTCCAGCCGGACCACGCCACCGGAAAGCCCGTGCTCCGGCACGCCCTCACGCTTGCCTCTCTGGAAACCGGCGCGTCCGGCCCGCATGTGCTCGACACGGCGGCGGCGGCCACCTTCACCGGCGCTGAGGCCGAACACAACGGCTGGTCGCTCGTGGCGCGCGACGGCGGCGCGGGCAGGAACGCCATTCTCGATATCGTGCGCGACGGCAAGACCGCCGCTTCCATCGAGCGTGACGCCTCCCGGGGGCGGAGCCATCTCAGCTACACGTTCACCCCCGATGGCGAGACGGTCATTTCCGGCGGGCGGGATGGCACGCTCGCCGCCTACACGCTCGGCGGCAGGACGCTTGGCGCCTTCATCGGCCATGACGGCGACGTGCTCGCCGCCGCCGCTTCGCCCGACGGCCGCTATCTGGCCTCCGGCGGCGAAGACGGAACGATACGCTTGTGGAACCTGAAGACGCGCGCACTGCTCGCCACACTGTTCTGCGGGCGGGATGGCGCATGGGCGATGTGGACGGCGGAGGGCTATTACGCAGGATCGGGAGCGGGCAGCACGCTGTTCGGCTGGCATGTCAACCGCGGACCGGCAAATGCCGCCGAGTTCACCGCTGCCGGGCAGCTCCGCCGCTCGCTGCACCGGCCCGACGCGGTGGCGCGCGCCATCGCGCTCGGCTCGGAGGAGGACGCCCTGCGCGCCCTGGCCGTGCGAGGCTTCAAGGCAGAAAAGCTCGGCGCGCAGCCGGCGCCACGCTTTACGGTGCTGGCTCCCGCAGACGGCGTGACCGTCAATACCGGCAGCGCCACGCTCCGCCTGATGCTCGAAGCCACGCCCGACCCCATCCGCGAACTTCGCGTCCGGGTCAACGGCCGCATGATCACCAGCGTCCCTCCGACTGCGGGCGATGTCTTCGCCACAGGACCGCTGGCCGTGAAAGCGGACCTCGCCGAGGGGCGCAACGAAGTGGCGGTCATCGCGGCCAGCGACATCGGCGAGACCACGCGGACGCTCACGGTCTTCCATCACGGGCCGGGCGATCTCGACAAGCTCGGGACGCTCTATGTGCTGGCGATAGGCGTGGACAAATATCCTGGCCTCAAAGGCAGTTGCACCGCCATCGCCGCTGCACCGGACTGCGATCTTCGTTTTGCGGGCAGCGATGCCGCCGCCTTCGCAGAGACGGTGAAAAAGCGGATGGGGCCACGGCATCGCAAGGTGGTGCGCCGCATTCTGAGGACGGGCGGAAAGGCCGATGGCCCGCCGGATCACGCCGCCATTCTTGAGGCGCTCGAAATGCTGCAGGCCGCCAGACCGAAGGACACCGTCGTGGTGTATCTGGCCGGGCGGGGGCTGTCCAAGGGGCTGCATTACCGCTTCCTTCCGGCCGACGCCGGGCTGGAAAACGGACGGCTGCGTCCTGGTTCGGTGGTGTCCTGGTTCGAGATCAGGGAAGCCCTGAACAACGCGCGCGGGCGCCG
>JBNKDX010000214.1:0-4735 GCA_050288485.1 Rhodomicrobiaceae bacterium
CGGCCTTGGGCGCTTCCTCGGCCTTCTGATGCGCAGGTTCGACGGCCTTGGGCGTTTCCTCGGCCTTCTGCGGCGCAGGCTCGGCGGCCCTGGGCGTTTCCTCGGCCTGCTCAGGCGCAGGTTCGGCAACCTCGGGCGTTTCTTCGGCTTCCCGTATGGCGGGTTCGGCAACCTCGGGGGCTTCCCCCGCCCATTGCGGGACAGGACCGGCGGTCCTGGGGGGAGCCTCAGCCTTCCGCAGCGCCGGACCGGCTGCCTCGGCGGCCCGCTCCACCCTCTGCGGCGCGGGCGCCGCCGCCACCGGCATATCTGCGGCGCGCCGGAGTGCAGGGCCGGTTCCTTCGGCCTTCTCCACGGCGGCGTCCCCGTCCGCGGCCTCCTCCTCCTTGCGCGCTTCCTCGGCCTTCCTGGCGGCTTCCTCCCGCTGACGGCGGTCCAGCTCCTCCGCTTCCGGCGGCGCAATGTCCACCATCTCGCCCGCGGCCGGATCGAAGCCCCGAACCTTCTTCTTTGCGGCGGCCGCGCCCTCCCAGCCGCCCGCGGCAAACACCGTTACCGCACAGGCGATGAGCAGGCCCCGGCCCGCCCGGCGCATCACGTCCTGGCCGGACGCAGCAATATCTCGATGCGCCGGTTCTCAGCAGCTCTGGGATCACTCGGTACTTTCAGGCTGCGGTCGGCATGGCCTTCGATACGCTCGATACGCGATTTCGGGATACCTGCGCGAACCAGCATGTAATAGCTGATATGCGCCCGCGCCGTGGAAAGGCGCCAGTTGTCATACGTCTTCGACCGGAACGGCCTGCCGTCCGTGTGCCCGCTAATGACGATCGAGCCTTTCTGCTTCGCGAGCACCTTGGCGAGTTTCTCCATCACCACGACCATCTCGGGACGCGGTCTGGCCGAGGAGACGGCGAACATCTCGAAATTCGCCTTGTCGGTCAGGCTGATGAGCACGCCCTCCGGCGTACCCTTCACGGTGATATCGGGCAGCGATATCAGACCGGCGGCGTTCACCGATTTCACGACCTCGCCTTCGATAGCCCTGACCCTGGCGATCTCTCCATTGGCCGCTTTCGCGTCCTCCGCCGAAAGTCCTGCGCCATCGGCGCCTTTCTCACCGCTGCCGGAAGCCGCCTCCGGATTGTCCTGCGCGCCCGACGCCTGCTCATCCTCCTTGCCTGCGGCTCTCGCAGCGGCAGCCTCGCCGCCCTCGACCTTTTCAGGATTCAGCGCGGGGTCGCCGCCTTCGATCGGGCCGCTCCCGGCCACCGGCCGCCGCCTGAAATCCGGGTCGAACGGATCGCGGAACGCCTCGCCGCCCGCGTTGCCCTCCTGCTGTACGCCGCCGCCGCCGCGCGTCGGAATCCGCGTCGCCCGCACGGCGAGCTTCGCCAGCACATCATACGGCTCGGCAAACAGCTCCTCCTCGGCAAAGCGCCGCTCGCCCGGCTCGGTCTTCGGTTCGGAGAAACCCCGCCCCTCCCGCTTCTTCGGCTCGCGTTCCACGGTCTCCTTGCCCGAGCCGCCCTTCTCGGGATCGGCCACGCCGCGCGTCGTCACCGTCCGGTCGGTCAAGCGGATCGGGCTGAAATAACTAGCCACCTGCGCCAGCGTCTGCTCGTCGGTGGAGTTGATGAGCCACATGACCAGGAAGAAGGCCATCATGGCGGTCATGAAGTCCGCGAACGCAATCTTCCATGCGCCGCCGTGGTGGCCGTCGTCATGATCGCCATGGCCATGGCGGACGATTATGACCTCGTGGTGCCCTTCACCTCCCCCACCGGCTTCAATCATTTCGTGATCTCCTCCAGCTTCGCCATCCACGCGGCGAGGCGCGTTTCCAGGATGGTCTGCCCGACGCTCACACGGACATCAGCGCCTTCGGCGGGCCTATACTCGACGTCAATGGGCTTACCTGAAAGTTTTTCACGTAAAAGTTGCAAAAGGTCTTCCGGCCCCGAGACTTCCAGCTTCAGCCCCTGGTCGGCGCCGAGCGCTTCGCTGAGTGCGGCGTAGAGTTCGCCGACCGCCTGCCGCTGGACCTGCTCGATGAGAAAAGGTTTGAGAAGACGGGCTGTCTGTTCGGCGAGAGCAGTCTTGAGGTTTTCCAGGCCTTCATCGAGCCGCGCGGCCAGCCGGTCCGCCTCCCTGGCCGCCCAGGTGCAGCGCTCCAGCTCAAGCTGCTGCTCGTAGAAACGTTTCTGCTCATCGAACCGGACATCGGCGTCGGCCTGCGCCACGGCCTTCCCTTCTTCGAGACCCCGCGCATAGGCGTCATCCAGAAGCGAAGGCATGCCGATGGCGGCGCCCGCCTTCGGCTTCTTCATTGTCAGCCATGCTCCGGCCTCCGCTTCTGCTTCAGGGTTCCGGGCGGCGGGCTCTGGCGCGCCGAATTCCTTGAGGACCCTGGCGGCCGGGATCAGCTTCGCGGCGCTCTCCTTGCCGCCCGGCGCGACATGCTTCGGCTTTGCGG
This sequence comes from Rhodomicrobiaceae bacterium, assembly GCA_050288485.1. Lineage (GTDB taxonomy): Bacteria > Pseudomonadota > Alphaproteobacteria > Rhizobiales > Rhodomicrobiaceae > JARRLC01. The sequence goes on from JBNKDX010000214.1 coordinate 2,477, forward strand.
CCTTCGGAACCCTGACTGGCAAAACCGGTTTCATTCACCACGCATCCACTGTTTCAGAAGCGCAACCGCGATCTTCTCGTTGGTGTCGAGGGCGTGCTCAAGCCGCTGAATCGGGCTCTCGCGCTCCTCGATCATCTTCTCCAGCTCAGCCGCTTCGGTGGGCAAGGCTTCCCCGGCGAGCACCGGCGGCGCACCCGGCGCGGCGGCTTCCAGAGCCAGCGGCACCCCGGCTCTTTCCGCGACGGCTTCTTCGAGGACCGTCGGCTTGAGGGCGCGCACCGCGGGCCGCACGCCGAACCACAGCAGCAGCAGGGTGGCTATGATGAATGCGCCGGCGTTGATGAAATTGCCCGACAGGCGCAGCAACTGCTCGACGATACTCATGGGCGGAACAGGCTCCAGTCTTTCCACCTCCGAGATGAAGTCAACCGCCGCCACGGTGACGCGGTCGCCGCGCGCCGTGTCGAGTCCGGCGGCCGTCGAGACCACATCCTCCAGCTCCTTGAGCCGGTTCTCCATCGCCTCCGGTTTCGCGTCCTTGCCGAGGGAAGCCAGAAGCTGCTTGCGGTTGACCACCACCGCGATGGTCAGGTTCTCTATCTTGTAGCCGGTGCTGACGGTGTTGACCGTCTTGGTGCTCAGCTCGAAATTCGAAAGCTCCTCGCGCCGGTCGCTGTTGCGTTTCGAACGTTCGCCGCCCGTCGCGCCCGTCGTCTGTTCGGTAGGGATGTTCTGCCCCACCGTGACGTTGCCCTGGCCGCCAGCGTTCTCCGAACTCGACGTTTCCTTCACGCTCTTCGTCGAGCGCTCGACACGCGAGTCGGGGTCGTACAGCGTTTCGTTGGTCTGTCTCTTGTCCGTGTTCAGACGCGCCGCGACGCTGATCTCGAAATTGTTCAGCCCGAGATAGGGGACGAGCGTCTTGCGCACATTCTCTTGCAGCTCCCGGCCGATCGCCTTCTCCAGCTCCACCATCTTCTGCGGCGCGGTATCGATGGTGTCGCCGCCCGCCGCCAGGATCGCGCCGGTGGTATCCAGTACGGTCACCTGGTCGGGCGCCAGGCCGGGCACCGCCGCAGCGACGAGCTGCCGGATGGCCTGCGCGCCGGTGAACGTCCCCCGCCCCTCCGTCCGCACGACCACCGACGCCGTCGGGTGCTGCCGCGAGCGGCGGAACGATCCGCCATCCTGCAGCACGATATGCACCCGCGCCGCCTTCACGCCCTTCATGGTCTGGATGGTGCGCGCCAGTTCGCCCTCCAGCGCCCGAATGCGCGTGATATCCTGCATGAACGACGTCAGCCCGACCGGCCCCAGCTTGTCGAAAAGCTCGTAGCCCGCGGTGGCGCTCGCCGGCAGGCCTTTCTCGGCGAGCAGCATGCGCGCCTGCGCCGTCTTGCCGTAAGGGACCATGACCGTCGTGCCGTCGGTCGAGAGGTCGAAACTGATCCCGGCTTCGCCCAGCGCCGCGCCGATCCGGCTCGCGTCGATCTGGCTCAGCCCGGAGTACAGCACCTCCATGTCCGGACGGCTGAGATAGTAGCTGCCTCCGGCGACGACACCGAACACCACGCCGCCGATGATCGCCAATGCGGTCAGACGGCGCGTTCCGAGCTGGCGCAAGCTGTTCCATAGCCGCTCAAGCTGTTCCCACCAATTCATGCTGTCCCCCAGACCCGAGCGATAGAATCGGACGGATGTTCGGGGCATTACCTTGCGCGGGAATTGCGTACTCCTTCTTAGCGGTGGAGCAAAAATACAAAAGAGCAATGTTCGGGGGCGGCGAAAGGACGGGGAAGATCCCCGTCCTTGGCTCAAGCGGCGGCTGGCGAAGCGCCCCCCAAGCGGCGCCCGCCAGCCTGTCCCGCTACCAGACTTACCTGAACAGCGCCAGGATGTTCTGGCTGGAGGAGTTGGCGATGCTCAGCGCCTGAATGCCGAGCTGCGCCTGGACCTGCAACGCCTGCAGTCTGGTCGACTCTTCGTTCATGTCGGCATCGACGAGTTGTCCGATACCGCGGTCGATGGCGCCCTTGAGCGCGCTGACGAAGTTCTGCTGCAGATCGATGCGGGATTTCACCGAGCCTAGGCTGGTGGCGGCGTCGGTCATCTCGCCCATCGCCATGTCGGCCGCCTGAATGTAGCTTTCGAGGGTCGTCAGGTCGGCGGCGCTGTCGGTGAGGGCCGAGATGTCGAGCGAGGAGATGGCGTAGGCTTGGTCGCCACCGATCGCGCCCGTGCCTGAGTCGCGCAGGCCGT